>NZ_BAAFHL010000013.1:0-68509 GCF_042849955.1 Chryseobacterium barbadense | reverse complement strand
AGATTATATTTCAAATGTTAAGGTAAGTCCTAATGGTAAGCCTGTTATGGAGAATGCTTCGGGAGCTTCCAATTACACTGATTATTCAGGTAACCCTGCCACCTTCATTGAACTGATCCAGGGATCTACAGGAAACCAGATCACGATAGAGAAAACTATAACCAACGAAGCAGGCGTTGCGGTATGGATCGACTTTGACAGAAGCGGTACTTTTGATCCTAATGAAAGAATCATTGCCACAGGCCCGAATACAACAACTCCTGTCACAGGAACATTCAGTGTGCCGGTTAATGCATTTGTAAGTATGACAGATTACAAATATGTAGTAATGAGAGTAGCAATGCAAAAAGGAGGTATTCCGGTGAACTGTACAAGCTTCCCTGATGGAGAAGTAGAGGATTACACCGTAAGGATTTCTAAGTTACCTGTTGCTACCGGACTTAATCAGGATGATATCATGATCTACCCTAACCCGGTAAGCTCAGTATTGTATGTTAAAAATATCAGCAAAAAAGCTAAATATAAGATATACAATTCTGCAGGACAGCTTGTTGCTGACGGAATTCTTCTGAATAACCAAATCAATGTAAGCAAACTGATCAACGGAGTCTATATCATCGATATCGAAGATGTGAAAGGTTCTGTACAGAAGAAGTTTATTAAAGAATAGTAGATCATAACTTCAGAATATAGAATAAGCTCTCAGAAATGAGAGCTTATTTTTTGAGCCTAAACAAAAAACCTCGTCAGATTCTGACGAGGTTTTTATTATTCTATTATTCTATTCCAAAGATAACCTTTTCGGTCTGTTCCTTTAAATCTTCCAGATTCGTATTGTTATATATAATGCAATCAGCTAATTTGATCTTATCCTTCTCCGGCATCTGTTTCTCCATAATAGATTCTACCTCCCTGTAAGTTTTTCCATCACGATCCATCACCCTTTTGATCCTTATATTGTCTTCTGCGGTAACTAAAACTGATTTATAACATTGCAGGTTAAGTTTTAATTCAAACAATAAGGCGGTTTCCTTAAAAACTAAATATTTGGTCTGTCTTTTCACCCATTCCTCGAAATCAAGTCGAACGGCGGGATGGATGATTTCATTTAATCTCTGAAGCAGATCTTTGTCAGTAAAAACCCTTTCGGCTACATATTTTCGGTCGTAAAGACCATTTTCATCATAAGCTTCATTTCCGAGAAGTTCTTTGATTTTTAGCTTTAAATCGTCATTGTCATTAACGATGGTTTTTGCCCTGTCATCAGAATAATATACCGGGAATCCGAATTCTTCAATAAATTGGGCAACCGTGGTTTTTCCAGAACCGATTCCACCGGTTAATCCAATGATCTTTGATGCAGGTTCCGGTTCCGGCTTTGTAGTTTCTGAATGTAATTCTTCCATAATTCAAAAATTAATATCCAAAAACTTCGTTAAAGCTATAGGTTTCATCCAGTCTTACTCCTTTTTCGGTCATCTTAAGACTTGCTAACTCATGATGTGCATCGTGCTCAAAGAACAGTAAATATTCATTATCGATACACTGTTTCAAAAACTTACCCTTCTCTTCCAGCGTTAATAAAGGTCGTGTATCATATCCCATCACATACACCTGATTGATGTGTCCGCTTGTAGGAATAAGATCTGCTGCAAAAACAATTGTTTTTTCCTGGTATTGAATTACAGGAAGCATCTGCTTTTCCGTATGTCCGTCAACGAATATCACATCCATTTTCAGATCGGGAGCGAAACCGTAATTTCCGGTGGTGGGAAGAGGTAAAAAGTTTAATTGCCCGCTTTCCTTCATGGGAAGGATATTTTCTTTCAAAAAGCTCGCTTTTTCCCTTGCGTTGGGCTCTGTTGCCCATTGCCAATGATTTTCATTCGTCCAGAACTGAGCGTTTTTAAAAGCAGGTCTATACCCGGTTTTATCATCATTCCACTCAATCGCTCCGCCACAATGATCAAAGTGAAGGTGGGAAAGGAAAACATCGGTAATATCTTCCTTTACAAAACCGTATTTTTTTAAATTTTTATCTAAATTATCGTCTCCCCAAAGAGCGTAGTGTCCGAAAAATTTTTCGTCCTGCTTGTTTCCGAGCCCGCAGTCGACCAAAATAAGTTTTTTACCGTCTTCAATAAGCAGGGAACGGGTTCCCAGTTCAATTAAGTTTTTGTCGTCTGCCGGATTTGTTTTTTCCCACAGACTCTTTGGGACGACTCCAAACATGGCCCCGCCATCCAATTTAAATTTTCCGCACTGTATAGGATATAGTTTCATATAATATATTGTTTATCTTTTTAACGATTTCATTTTTTCAGCGATTTTCTTTTCATTCTCACCGGATTGTTCGAGATGTGAAATGATATTTTGAAAATCATTTTCCTTCCTGTTTTGAGAAAGTTTTTGTTTAATAAATATTTCGGTGGGGATCACTTTTAGCCCAAAAGCACCTTTCATTTCCTTTTCTACGAATTCTTTACCCATATCTTTTACAAACACCGGACAACGCTGTGTATTTTCATATTTATAAGTCAGTTTATCCAGATGATTATAAAGCTCTTCCTGATTCATCAGCTCCACTTTCCCATAGATCTGAACGGCCTCATAATTCCAGGTAGAAACATTAATGTGATCATACCAACTGCTGGAAATATAGGTGTGCGCTCCCAGAAAATCGCATAGCACATCATCACCATTCTTTAAAATCTTAGCTTGTGGGTTTGCTTTTGAAATATGTGTTTCCAAATAAACTTGTTCCGGATCATCCTCATTAAGCATCATCATGGAATGAGTGGCACGTATTTTATCAACCGAAGATATGAGAAGAGCAAAAGCATTTTCCCTGATGATCTCTTTCATCAGTTGATAATCTTCGCTTTTATATAACTTAGGAATAAACATGGATCTTTAAAATAATTCTCCCGGATTTTTAGGCCTCGAAATATTCAAATGCTTGTATGCTTTTTCGGTAACCTCTCTTCCTCTTGGAGTTCTGATGATAAATCCTTCCTGAATGAGAAACGGCTCATAAACTTCCTCTAAAGTTTCAGGGTTTTCTCCAATAGAAGTAGCCAAAGCAGAAATCCCGACCGGCTTTCCTTTGAAATTTTCAATCATCACCCGCATGATCTTATTATCCATTTCATCCAGCCCAAACTCATCCACATTAAGAGAGTTCAATGCATATTTTGTAATATTGATCTCGATTTCACCATTTCCTTTAATCTCGGCAAAATCTCGGACTCTTCTTAGTAAAGCATTGGCAATTCTGGGAGTTCCGCGGCTTCTTCGGGCAATTTCTATGGCTGCATCTTCATAAATCTTTACACCTAAAACTCTTGAACTTCTCATAATGATCATTGATAAAAGCTCAATCGTATAATATTCCAGCCTGCTTTGAATCCCGAATCTTGCTAGCATAGGCTTGGTCAGCATTCCACTTCTTGTAGTGGCTCCCACTAAGGTAAACGGATTCAATCCGATCTGAACACTTCTTGCATTGGGACCGGTTTCCAGCATAATATCAATCTTATAGTCTTCCATCGCAGAATATAAATATTCCTCTACAACAGGAGATAAACGGTGAATTTCATCAATGAAAAGCACATCGTTTTCTTCAAGATTCGTAAGCAATCCTGCTAAGCTTCCCGGTTTATCTAAGACAGGCCCTGAAGTAATCTTACAATTCACTCCGAGTTCATTGGCAATGATGTTTGCTAGTGTGGTTTTTCCAAGACCTGGAGGACCATGTAAAAGAACATGATCAAGAGCCCCGCCACGTTTTTTGGCTGCGGTAACAAAAACTTCAAGATTCTCTAAAGTCTTTCTTTGTCCGGCAAAATCCTTAAAGCTCTGGGGACGTATTTGTTCTTCCTGCAAAAGCTCTTCACGGGAATAGTTTTCCTTATCTGGATGTAGAAAATCAGGCATTAAATCATTTCATTTACCTCAAAGATAGGAAATTTAGGCTAAGGTTCAGGAAAAGGTTTATGAAAAATTACTGACGATAAGGTTAAAGAAAAGGTTGAGAAAGAAGATAATTTTAAGTATTTTTGAAAGGAAAATAAACTGACAAATTGGTTAAAGATTTTACAGAAATGCCTGTTTGGCAAAAAGCAATGGAAATTGCCGAAAAATGTTTCTACCTTTCTGAAAATTTACCTAAAAAGGAAGATTATGCACCTACTTCTCAATTAAGAAGATCTGCACAAAATATTTCTGCGAATATTGCTGAAGGCTTTGGCAGAAGGACAAGTAAAGATAAGTGCAGATTCTATAATATTTCCCGGGGTTCTGCTTTTGAAACCAAGAGTCATCTTATGTATGGTACAAAAGTGAAGTATTTTTCAGAACATCAATATTTAGAAATAGAAGAACTGATTAATGGTGTGATTCATGATTTGAATAAAATAATCAATCATTTAAATAGGGAACGTTTAATCTTAATCTCAACCTTATCCTAAACCTAAATCTTAAAAAACTTAATGAAATTAATAGGACCTTTTAAGCAAATTGTGACACTTGCTAACCTTCCTTTAAGGGGGAAATTATCTGATGACCAGCTTGAAATTATTGTTGACGGTGGAATTGTAGTGGATAAAGGAAAAATTCAGAATGTTGGAAATTTCAAAGAATTACAATCTGAAAATCCGGATATAGAAATTGAATTCATAGAAGGGGAACAAATTGCTCTACCGGCTTTTGTTGATTCACACACCCACATCTGTTTCGGAGGTAATCGTGCTAATGATTTTGCAATGCGCAATGCAGGGAAAACTTATTTGGAAATCGCTGAAAGCGGTGGCGGGATTTGGAGTTCCGTACAACACACCAGAAATGCCTCTGAAGAAGAATTATTAAAAACCTTATTGGAAAGAATAGATTTTTTGGTCTCTTTAGGAATTGCTACCATTGAAATAAAAAGCGGCTATGGTTTAGATGTGGAAAATGAGCTTAAAATGTTAAGAATGATTAAAAAAGCTCAGGAACATACTAAAGCGACTTTGGTTCCGACATGTCTTTCTGCTCATTTGAAACCGAGAGACTTCGAAGGAAGCAATCAGGAATATCTGAATTATATCATTACAGAAATTTTACCGAAAGTAAAGGAAGAGAATCTTGCAAAACGGGTAGATATTTTTATTGAAAAATCGGCTTTCCAGCCTGAAGAAAGTAAAGATTTCCTACTTAAAACTAAAGACTTAGGTTTTGAAATTACGGTACATGCAGATCAGTTTACACCGGGAAGTTCAAGAATTGCGGTGGAAGTGGGAGCCAAATCTGCAGACCATTTGGAAGCAACAATAGATGAAGATATTGATTTCATAGCGCAATCTGATACAGTTGCCACTGCTTTGCCTGGCGCGAGTTTAGGATTGGGAGAAAAATTTACCCCAGCGAGAAAACTCCTGAATGCAGGAGCCATTTTAGCTATTGCCAGTGATTGGAACCCCGGTTCCGCACCAATGGGGAATTTAATAACTCAGGCTTCGATTTTGGCAACATACGAAAAACTGACGACAGCAGAAGTTTTGGCAGGGATTACTTTCCGTTCTGCGTATGCTCTTGGACTAGAGGACAGAGGGAGATTAGAAAACGGCTTAAAAGCTGATTTTATAACCTATTCAACCCATAATTTCCAGAATGTTCTTTATAATCAGGGAAGTTTGAAAGCTAAGCGTGTTTACATTAATGGAGTAAGACAAAAGTGAGATAACCAGATCAGATAGAGATGAAAAACAGTATTATTTATTTTGTTTTATTCATAGGATCACTCTATTTGATGAATTTGTTAACTTTTTTTTGGCATTATATAACGAATAATTGGGTTTCAGAAGAATATAACATTCTAGTCATTTTTTTATGTGGTCTTTTAGTGATCACATTTGTATTAATGATTCCCATTACATTCTATTTTTTTATAAAATGTATTACAAGTTTTTTTCAACTAATTAAAAAAAATAAGCAATGATCTGGCAAGGAAGATTGGATGGAGAAGAGCCTCTTTTTCACAGAGTTTTTCAAAGAGTACAAGAAGCAACTCATTATGATACGATCTCAACGAATGATTTCGTTTTACATGGTTTTGCAGTGGATGAAGGAGTGAAAAGAAATAAAGGAAGAGTAGGAGCAAAAGATGCTCCGGATGTTATCAGAAAGAATATGGCTAATTTTCCGGTAGTTCTTCCTGATTTTTCATTATTGGATTTTGGAAATATTTCCTGTGATGATCAAAATTTAGAGAATGCACAGCATACTCTTGCTGAAAAAGTCTCGGCGGCGCTTACCAAAGGAGCGAAATCTGTGGTGTTAGGAGGTGGACATGAAGTAACCTATGCCCATTATTCAGGAATCAGGAAAGCATTTCCGGATAAGAAGATCGGGATTATTAATATTGATGCCCATTTTGACAACAGACAGCCTGAAAACGGAGTAGGTCCAAGTTCCGGAACAGGATTTTGGCAAATCGCCCAGGAAGGAGAAATCCATTCGTTGCATATAGGGATACAAAGAAACTCCAATACGTTGAAATTGTTTGATATTGCTCATCAGTTCGGCATGAAATATATTTTGGCAGATGAATTATTCTTCGAAAATCTTCCGTCAATTTATCAACGAATTGATGATTTATTGAATGAAGTAGATGTTGCTTATCTTACCATTTGTATGGATGTTTTCAATGCATCCATTGCACCGGGAGTTTCCGCTTCCGCATATAACGGGATTTTTGCAGATGCTGCTTTCATGCACTTTTACAGGCATATTTTAAGAAATCAGAAACTTATGGCATTGGATGTCGCAGAAGTCAATCCTTCTTACGATATTCAGGACAAGACAGCCCGTTTAGCGGCATGCCTTGTTAATGAATGGCTGATGATTTAAAGGGTCACAACATCCGATAGAGAAAATCACTATATTATTTACTGATAAGGAATAAAATTTGTTGCTTTCATCATGCTTTTTACAAGAAGCATACCTATTATTATTGAACATGGAACAATCAATTGAAAATAAACTCATTAAAGCAGATCAAGCTTTTTCAACATGGAAAAAAGTAGCGTTTGTTGAAAGACAGCGATTAATCGCTAAAGCTGCTGAAATTTTAAAATCCCATTCACAAAAATTTGGGGAAATTATCACTACGGAAATGAATAAGCCCATTTCCCAGTCCGTAGCGGAAGTGGAGAAATGTGCTCTAATGATGAATTATTATGCTAATGCAGAAAATATCTTACAACCCGAAAAGATAGATTCCGAATATACTTTCTCGGAAGTTCATTACATTCCGAAAGGAGTAATTCTGGGAGTAATGCCATGGAATTTCCCTTTCTGGCAAGTACTGAGATTTGCTGTACCTGCCATTTTATCCGGAAACACAGTTGTTTTGAAGCACGCTTCCATCTGTTTCGGAAGCGGAAATGCTATTGAAAGAGTATTTGAAGAAGCCGGTTTTCCAGAGGGTGTTTTTCAAAATCTGGAAGTTGGCCATAAAGAAGTAAAGGAAATTCTGGAACATGAGGTTATCAAAGGAGTGAGCTTAACAGGAAGTGGGAGAGCCGGTGGGGAAGTGGCTTCCATTGCAGGGATGAACATCAAAAAATCCGTACTGGAATTAGGCGGAAGCGATGCTTTTATTGTTTTGGATGATGCTGATTTGGATGAAGCCGCGAAAGTAGGAGCTTTGGCAAGACTTCAGAATTGCGGACAAACCTGTGTGGCTGCCAAACGATTCATTATTGATGAAAAGATTGAAGCTGAATTCCTTCCGAAATTCATAGAGGAATATAAAAAATATGCCCCAAGTGATCCCCTGGATAAAGAAACCAAATTGAGCGGAATGGCAAGGCCTGATTTAGCGGATGATCTGGAAGACCAGTTTAAAAGAGCGTTAGAAAATGGTGCAGAAATTATTATTCCGTTGGAAAGGGTTTCTGACATTGAATTCAAACCTGGTTTAATAAGAGTGAAAGAAGGAAATCCGATTTTACAGGAAGAATTGTTTGGTCCTCTTGGAATGGTGATGGTGGCTAAAAATGACGAAGAAGCATTGCAGATAGCCAATGATATCCCTTTTGGACTTTCAAACTCTGTATGGACTAAAAATAAGGACCGTCAGCAATTTTTCATTGAAGGGTTGGAGTCAGGAACTGTAAATATCAACAGAATGACAAGCTCTGATCCACGTTTTCCTTTCGGGGGAACCAAAGTTTCAGGCTATGGAACTGAACTTTCTTTGATCGCTTTAAAAGAGTTTGTAACGCCTAAAACAATTGTAGGAAACTAACTTTATAAAATGTAAAATGCATTAATGATTTTTCACTAAATTATAAAATAAAACCTCGCGGAAACTTCTGCGAGGCTTTTTATTTCTAAGCAAATTTGCTTCTTTATTTTCTTTACTCCTATTAAACCGTAGTTAATCTCAATGTATTCGTTTTTCCGCCTTCATATGATGGAGTTGCATTAATGTTGATCACAAAGTCTCCAGCCTCAATATATCCGTAATTATGCGTTAACATATTAACCTGGATAATGGTTTCATCGGTAGGTTTCTTCATATCGTAATAATAAGCGTGAACACCCCAAAGAAGGTTCAGCATGGTAATAACTCTTTTGTTACCGCTGTACACGATAATATGAGAGTTAGGTCTGTGTGCAGCAAGCTGGAAAGCCGTATATCCGGAATGAGTCAAAGTAACGATTGCAGAAACATTCGTTGTTTTTGCAATTCTTACGGCTGCTAAACAAACTCTATTGGTAATGAATCTGTCATCAATACAGTTATAATCCTTTTCAATAGGCTCATTTTTGTGCTGGTAAAAGTGTGTCATTTCGATGTTTTTCACAATTTTAGCCATATTTTCCACTACCTGAACCGGATATCTTCCCACGGAAGTTTCTCCTGAAAGCATTACCGCATCCGCACCATCCAATACGGAATTGGCAACGTCGTTTACTTCCGCTCTTGTCGGTGTTAAGCTGTTGATCATCGTTTCCATCATCTGGGTAGCAATGATAACCGGTTTTGAATAGAATCTTGCTTTCTCCACTAATGTTTTCTGAATAGCAGGAACCTCTTCCATCGGAACTTCTACTCCTAAGTCACCACGGGCAACCATTAATCCGTCACATTCCAATAGGATCTGATCGATATTTTTCACACCTTCTGGCTTTTCAATCTTCGCAATGATCGGAGTTTTGAATTTACCGTTCGGGTGGTTTTTAATAAGCTCTTTTAAATCGATGATATCTTGTGCATGACGAACAAAAGAAAGTGCGATCCAGTCTACTTCCATATCAAGCATGAAATTAGCATCCTGAATATCTTTCTCCGTCAAAGCAGGAAGAGAAACGTTCGTGTTAGGTAAGTTAACCCCTTTTTTAGAGCTTAAAGGCCCCCCTTGAATGGTTTTGGCTCTTACCGTATCTTTTCCGTTTGTTTCAATAACTTCCAATACCAGCTTTCCGTCATCAATAAGGATTCTTTCACCTTCTTTAACGTCCTGAGGAAACTGCTGATACGTCATATATACTTTGGTGGAATCTCCTTCCATTTTCTCATTCGTAAACGTAAGAACGTCTCCCGGGTTAAGGTAAGAACCTTCCTTTACAACACCTACTCTTAATTTCGGACCCTGTAAATCTCCCAAAATACCTACAGAGAACCCATATTCCCTATTTAGTTCTCTGATGATATCAATATTTTTTCGAACTAAGTCGTAATCTGCGTGTGAAAAATTTATTCTGAAAATGTCAACACCTGCCTTCATTAGTCCCAACATAACTTCCTTAGATGATGAAGCCGGCCCAAGCGTTGCGATAATTTTTGTCTTCTTTAAATACTTATTCATAATATTGGATAATTTGATAAAGCTCTTCATCAGAACTTAAAGTGTAATCCTGAATAGGAAACACAAGATTTTCAGGGAGCAAAATTACGGAAAAATCAGGAAATTGTTCCGAACTATGCAAAATATATTCTACTTCTACCTGATTATTTAATAAAAATTTAATGTTTTCTTCTTCTGAGAAGAGTTCAGTCTGTTGTTTTTTTTGTTTACTTTCGGAAGATTTATTGGAAATAAAAGTAAAACAGGTCTTGGTAAATTTATGATATGCCTCGAATCTCGGGAAATGATAGTCATAGTAAGACCCATGAAAGACGAGATCTTTTATTCTTGAAAAAGTAAGATCATTGCTCTTGTTGATCTTGTAAAAAAACTCATGATCGGGTATAGTTTTCACCAATCTTACCAATCCAATGGTAATATCTTCGAATTCTATCTCATCAATGTCATAAAGTTTTTGGATTTCCAAGTATATTTTCTTTTTTGTTTAAAATATAAAATGCTCTCTGTGCTGCTTTTTCCTCTGCTTTCTTTTTGGACGTTTCCGTAGCGTTGGCAATTTTTTCTTCTTCCAGCCAAACATGACACCTGAATACAATTGCTTTGTTTACCTGAACTTCCTCACAAGTCTCATACTTGATGTTCACCTTTTTCTTCTGGCTCCATTCCAGCAGCAGGCCTTTGTAGCTTACGATTTTATTTTCAAGCTTGTTAATCTCAGTAGGCGTCAAGAGTCTTTCCAATATGATTCTTTTGCAGGTATCATATTGAAAATCCAGATAAACAGCGCCAATTAAAGCCTCAAATAAATTTCCTGAGATATTTTCACTTAAAACTACCGAGCTTTGTTTTTGTAACAGATCGGTAAGTTTCAAATCATCTCCCAATTTATTGAGATTCTTTCTGTTAACAATTTTAGATTTCATTTGCGTCAAATATCCTTCATTAGCCTGAGGATAGGTCTGAAACAAATGGCAGGAAATAACGGTCCCCAAAACAGAGTCTCCCAAAAATTCAAGTCTTTCGTAGTTGCTTTCTTGATTTTTAGAAGAATTTTTAAGAGAGAAGGCTTCCCGATAAAGGTTAATATTTTGAACCTCAGTACCTAACATCATATTGAGCTGGGTGCTAAGGAAATAGTCTCTCTCCGTTAATTTTCTTTTTCTGTGTTTGAGAAGGAATTTAGAAAAGTATTTCTGTAACTCCATTCAGTAAATTTAGATTTTCTTAAACAGAACGCAGGCATTATGCCCACCAAATCCAAAAGTATTACTCATGGCTACTTTTACATCTTTTTTCACAGCGTCATTAAAGGTGAAATTAAGTCTGCTGTCAATATTTTCATCATCAGTAAAGTGATTAATGGTAGGAGGAACAATACCATGAATAATAGTTCCTAACGCAGCAATAGCTTCAATCACTCCGGCAGCACCCAAAAGGTGACCCGTCATTGATTTTGTAGAATTGATCTGAATGTCGTAAGCGTGCTCGCCTAATAATCTTGAGATCGCGTTAGATTCTGCAATGTCTCCTAATGGAGTAGATGTACCGTGCATATTGATATGATCTACTTCATCAGCAGTTAACCCTGCGTCTTCCAAGCAATTCTTCATTACTAAATAAGCTCCTAAACCTTCAGGATGAGGTGCCGTCATGTGATGTGCATCCGCACTCATACCGCCACCCTTTAATTCTGCATAGATTGTAGCCCCACGTTTTACCGCGTGCTCGTATTCTTCAAGAATGATACATCCCGAACCTTCCCCTAATACAAATCCGTCTCTGTCTTTGTCAAAAGGTCTGGAAGCTGTTTTCGGATCATCATTTCTTGTAGAAAGTGCCATCATTGCATTAAATCCACCAACACCACTTGCTGTAACGGCAGCTTCAGAGCCCCCGCAAACAATTACGTCTGCTTTTCCTAACTGGATCAGCATTTTGGAATCTATAATAGCATTAGCAGAAGAGGCACATGCAGATACAGTAGTATAATTTGGACCATGGAAACCATATTCTATAGAAATATGCCCCGGTGTGATGTCCGCAATCATTTTAGGAATAAAGAAAGGGTTGAATCTCGGAATGTCCGTATTGGCCCATCCTAATACTTCAGTTTCGAATGTTTCCAAACCTCCGATACCTGATCCCCAGATTACTCCGACTCTGTTTTTATCTACATTGTCTTCTATGATTCTTGAATGGGCAACCGCTTCTTTTGCAGCTACCAACCCAAGTTGGGTATTTCGATCCATCTTCTTTGCCTCTTTTTTATCAAAGTACTGCAATGGATCAAAGCCCTTCACTTCACAAGCGAATTTTGTTTTAAAGTTTGTGGCATCAAAAAGAGTAATCGGAGCTGCACCGCTCTCACCTTTAACAAGATTTTCCCAGTATTCTTTTGCATTATTTCCAATCGGTGTTATTGCGCCAAAACCGGTTACAACTACTCTTTTTAATTCCATAAACTTTGTTTAATTTCTTTTTTGTTGAAGAATATTATTTATTTACTACTTCCTCGATATAAGCGATAGCGTGTCCTACAGTAGTAATTTTTTCAGCTTGATCATCAGGGATTTGAATGTTGAATTCCTTTTCAAATTCCATGATTAATTCAACTGTATCTAGTGAATCAGCTCCTAAATCGTTAGTGAAGCTAGCTTCAGGAGTTACTTCTGTTTCTTCAACGTCAAGCTTATCAGCGATGATAGCTTTTACTCTTGATGCAATGTCTGACATAGTAAATTATTTTTTTAATTGTTAGATGGTGCAAATATATAAAATTCTTTACGATAAAACATTTTTTTAGTCTTTTTTGTCTCAAAGGAAGGGGGATTTTGTTTTAGGATAATTTATTGGTTTAATTTTCAGATGGTTATATTTTGATGATGTAGCCCTTATATAAAAACATAAAAGGATCGTTTCTGAGCTATGATTTGATGTAGTTGCCAAAATGAGTAATGTTTAAGTGGGAAAATATTTTACCTTAAAGCATTATCTGCAATATCTATAGGACGAGCCCGAGTGAACATACCTCCAAATTGCTCTAATTGTGTAATGTTTCCGTTAAAATCATACCATACCCATTCATCATATGCACCTGTATTAATTAATGTATTATTAGGTTTAGAGTAGATGGCACCAGACATTCTATCAAGTTTATCATACGAATAAGTATATCTTCTTAGCACTCCATCATTAAAAGTTGCCCAGTCAATTTGAGAGATATTCCCATTGTATTTTTTATTGGAATTTGAAGTATAAGAGGGTTTTCATATTTAAGTTCTAATCCAAATAGTTTACCATTAAAACTAGAAGAATTATTAGGGTTATTGATTGATGTTAGCCACCCCCTAATATTGTAAATATAATCAACGGACTGTATAAGTGTTCCGGTAGTGTTCCCTGTTTTTTTATTAATAAGTTCACCATCTGGAATAGATGAAATGGTTGAAGGTAATTTATTTAACAAAGAAACCAAAAGAGGAGAAAAAGGAGTTTATACTAAATGGAAATTGGTATCATCGCGTGATTGCAGAAGAAGTTTTGCAACTATCTCTCCAACTGGGTAAATAGAATGTTAATGGAGTACCACTAATGACACAGATTTGTTATTTACTACCTTGCCTTACTTTTGTTGAGATTTCTCCATTATCATGAATCTTATAATAAATGAAACTATTAAAACTATGTTGTAAGTATATAGGATGACCATTTTCATCATTGATTATAAGTCCGGCTAACTGATTTTTCCCAGTCTACTTCTCCAAAAAATACAGATACGTTCCAATAATCAATTTTTTCCCATTCATATAGAAATCTTCGTTTTCTCGAATAATCATTTTTTCTTTAGTATACAAAATCTGTCTTTTCTAAAACATCTTTAGCAATTTGTTCAATTTGTTCTTTTGTATGTTTCATTTTCTATTCTAACATAAATTTTATAACAGTACTGGCAAGAAGTGTTTTTCCATCGTTTAAACAAAGAATAGTAATTTTTGTTGTCTGAGGGAATGAACCAATAAAATAGGTAGAAAAGCTCCTCTGCTTTTTCCAAAATCTTCTTCTCCCCATAGAAATGAAACCTGCCAAATATTTTGATTTCTTTCTTATTATGTCCCGAAAAAATAATCCTCATTTAGTTCTGTACATTTTATTTGATTTTCGTCATCATAACCAAATCCAGAATTATTTAGAATTTTTTAGATAAATCAAGTATTTGTTTTTCAGTATTTTTCATAAGCACAAGATACGTAAAAAAGACCGTGTTTAAACAGTCTCTCTGTTCTTTTTGTTATTTAATAGGAGCAAATGTATAATTTCCATCATCATCTAATTTAGCTTTTCGTGGAAGTGGTCTTCCGCAAGACATATCAGCATAACTTACAATTTCACCATTATCATCATTAATTATAATTACAATAACACTATATTCTTCTTTATCAGGAAATTGGTCTTCTTGCACATATACAACAACTCTCCAAGCATTTCTAATTTTTTTCTCAGAAAACAATGGTGTTACATTTTTTTCTTCGTCAATCTTAAAAGGCATATGATCAAAATACGGTCTTTTAACATCTTTTAAAAGTTTTTTTATCATTTGTTCTATTTCTACTTTTGTATGTTTCATAATTTATAATTTTTTTAATATTTCATCTAAATTCCAGTTTTCAAAATCTTTTAGATCTAAGTGGTCTTTACCCAAAACTTTTTGCAGACTTTCTTTCCAATGGGGATAATCTCTAAAATTATCATTCAAAGTATTCAAATCATTCATAATATCAGCCGTTTCCCATTTGCCAATCTTTTGTGCATTTTGCTTTAAAATTTCTCCTAATACATTAGCTTCATCTAACCATCTTGGTATTTTCTTATAAAGCTCTGCCATTTCAGGGAATTTTTTAACCATTTTATACCATAATTTCATGTGAATTAGCTCGTGCTGTAAGGTATATGCTGTTACTTCTACTGGAATACCTAATTTATTTGCTCCTCTAAAAAAATAAATTGCAGGTCCTTCTAAAACTATTTCATATCTACCATTTTTAAATGTACTTTTATGGAATACGGCAAATATAGGATTATCATACCATTTCTTATATAGTTCTGCAAATTCTTCGCTCTCCCTATCTATCCAGTGGAGTTTGGTTTCAAAATGTTTCTCTATTTGTTGAGCTATTTTAAGAAACTCTTCTTTAGAAAGGACACCTTTACTATTAACTATAAGTTTTTTAAATATATCCCTAAAAAGCTCTTCTGTTTCGTCATATATTTGGTTTCCTCCCCCAAATATAGCATCAATTTTCTTTCTAATCCATTCAGCAACCTTGCCACTTTTTATAGCTTCCAGCATTTCTAAAAACTCCTTTTCCAACCATTTGTAAAGGTCTTGTGCAGAATTAGCAATTTTACCCCCTAAATTTTTAGAAAGCTGTATTCCCTTCGCACCTAATTGTTCTGCTTTAGCAGCCATTCTGCTGATTTTTGCAGACAAGTCAGCTACTAAAGAGCTTCCCCCTGTAAAATATGCAATAATAGCATCTAAGATAAGTTCAAACGCAACAGCACCAATGAAATACGCCCAAAAATACTGATTATAATCTTTTATCGAAGCAAACTTCTTTTTCAGTCCATCAATTACTTTTGAGAGTTCTTTCCATATCTTCCCCTCACTGAACAGGCTTTTAATACCTGAAAGAAATTCTTTAGAATTTTTAGCAAATAAATCTACAAAATCTTCTATGAACTCCAATTTTTCCTGATGTTTAGCTAATTCTAACGGACTCATTTTCTCCATTTCCAAAAAAGGAATATTGTCTGTAACCATTGCTAACAGCATAATAACTGTTTGAGCCAAAGAAATGAGACCATTTAGCAAACCACAAAGAAAAGCATTGATTTTAGCAACCTCCTGATTTATTTTCTCTCCGATAATTGCACTAACCCCCGAAAAAACTTCCAATACTTTCTTAAAGAATGTTTTGAGCTTGTTATAGACATTTTTAATACTTTCGGGGATATTGTCTTCAATGAAATTTTTTAAATAGAAAACAACAGCAAAGAAAATATCATCTGTGATATTAGGGGTTGCTTTAACTACAGTTGTGACTATGGCTAAAGAAACCTCTTCAAAATAATTTGCAAATTCTTTAAATTTACTAAATCCTGCTGCTGCAATTTCAGAAGCATTTTGCATAGCCTTGTATTCTCTGGCAGAAATAGGTACAGGAATAATCGGTTTATATTTCACCTCCTCTTTTGCAAAACCTCCTGTTCCTATTTTGTTTTGATAGGTATTGTACATCGGGTTTACATAATACTTGATGTAGTCGTAGTTTTCCTCAGTGAACTTCCATTTCTCAATGGTTTCTATACCTCCTTTCATCCAGTCTGCTAACTGGTTGTTTAATGAGAATACTTTTTTGTAGACTTCATTTAGTTTGCTTTGTTCGGCAATTTCCAAATAAATTGCCCCCTTTAAAAGAGTTTCATTTATCTTTTTCTCTTTTGCTAATACCTTTACAAGATTGTCGAAGCCATTTACAGTATAGTCATAAACCAATCCTCTAAAATTTATGTTTTGGTCTATACTGTAAATTCTGTTAAAGAAGTCTTTGGCTTCTTTCCCCATTTTTACTCGACAGGCAGTACCAAAAAAATTACTTTTTTCAGGGGCATCTTCTTCATAAAATACTTTAAATTCTTTGTCATTTACCTCATCTTTTTGATACCTGTCAAACACCTCAACACCACTTTCACACAATATGAAAGTGTATTTTATGCCTTCTGTTTCTTTGGTTTCAGGAATCTTGTCGAAATCTTCAGGAGGCACTACAAAGGTTTCAAAAAAAACACTGTTTTTTCCATAAGGACTATCCAGATTTCTACTCAGGACATACTCTGATCTTTGCATCATAACTTTAAGTTTTAATTGTTATGAGCCAAATGTAGATGTGAGCAGCGACAAAACTTGACGGGTTAAAAATTATTTTTGAAAAATTCTCTGCATTTAAGAGAACAGGGTCAGTACCCAAAACGCACCCCTCATCATCAAAAGGAAATTGACTTTTAAAATCATAGTAGGGTATCTTCGATTTGTATTTTTGAAATAGATTTTTCAACTTTTTTCTTTTCTCTCTGGTTGATGTGATATTATCTATAGCCGTTTGTTGAGTGTGTATATGATTTTATTGTTCTTTTGATATAGTGATGTTCTGTAAGTAGGTTGATAAATGGTTACAGAGGATTTTTATTTGTCAGGTGAATGCATAGAGAACATATTGTAAAGTTTGAAGAAAAAAGTAAATTGTTGGCTAAATGTTGTTTAAAAACAAAATAAACCACTGGTTATCAGTGGTTTTAGTGGAGTTGGAGGGATTCGAACCCTCGTCCAAACAAGCAATACATAAGCTTTCTACATGCTTATTCTACTATTGGTTTTCGACGGGAAGCAGAGAGCAGACACCCAACTTCCAGCTTATCTTCTAAAATTTTCGAGTTTTAGCCGAAGCATCTAAAACCTTATTTCCGCATTCCTATATCTCAGGACCAAACGCCGCAGAACAGAGCATTTGTGAGATATCTTGCTTCCCTACTAAAATCTTCGGGAAAACGCTTGATCTACTATACTTCGATATTAAGCTGCAAGAGCGAACTCTTCGTTGCCAGTTAAAATGTTGTAGCAAGGGATTATAGAGATCGCGCTACGGTTCTCTGCATGCTTACTTACCCATTGACCTTGCTGTCGAAACCAGTCAACCCCATGAATAAGGAATGCAAAAATAAAGCTTTTTGTTTAAATATAATTAATATATCTATAGCTTTTTTAAATATCAATTATCGTAAGTTTTATTCCCTATTCTTAAGTAATATCCAACCGGATAATTCAATCGGTCTTTTGCTAATTTCATCCATCCAGGATAAACTATACCAATAGGTATCCGTAGGTAAAGGTCTGCCAATATACTTTCCATCCCAGATCGGATTTTTTGAGTTCACCTGGAAAACTACCTTGCCATATTTATCAAAGATGTTTCCTTTAAAGTTTCCGAATTTGCTGATCACTCCGAAATCAATAACGTCATTGATACCGTCACTGTTAGGTGTGATCGTATTGGTCATTAAAAAAGTATAATATTCCGTGTGCGTATCACACAAAACTCCTCTTTTTCTTACCCTAATAGAATACGGTGTGTTTTTAAGCACATTGGTAAAAATATGAGACGACTGCCATGTAACACCACCATCAATGGAATATTCCAAAGGTTCGTTGGCAATATTTTTTACGTTAATTGTTAAGGTATGATCCTGATAAGTGATGCTCGTTATTTCAGGAGTCTTAATATAAGAAACTATGGCAGTAAGAATTTTTGAACAAGAACCATTGTTGATGGTTACGGTATATGTCCCTGGTACAGAGGTAGTAATTGTCTGTGTTGTTGCTCCCGTACTCCAGCTGTAAGAATAATTAGGGCCTGCGCCGGCATTCAGGGTGGCCTTATCTCCCGGACATATTTCTACGTTCGGTAATGATGCTGTTATTTCAGGAACTACGTTAATAGTAATTGAAGCACTGGCTGAAGCAGGGCAGCCATTGGCACCTGTTCCGGTTACAGTATATGTTGTGGTCGCAGCAGGAGAAACGGTTTGGGTATTTCCGCTACCAGGTAGGCTTGTCCATGTATAAGTGGCAGCTCCCGATGCTGTAAGGACAACAGAATCTCCTTTACAGATATTAATAGAAGAAGCACTTAGGGTGATCGTTGGAGGAGTGATATTTTTAACTACAGTTACGGAGCTTTGTTTGGTACAGCCTAATGAGCTCGTGATGGTAAGGGTATAAGTACCTCCGTTATTAACTACCGGTGTTAAAGTATTGGCTCCCGAAACAATATTTCCTCCTCCGGAAGCAGTCCACAAGAAAGTGGATCCGGGTGGATATACAGATCCCGAAGCGTTGAGAGTAACCTGGGTATTGGTACAGGTGATCTCAGCAGGAGTGGCAATATTTACAGTAATGATAGGATCCATCGTTACAGTAACCGAGCTTTGATACTGACATCCTAAAGGAGTTGTTACGGTCACCGTATAAGTTCCGGCTGCTGTTATCGTGTTTGTAGCTCCTGTAGCTCCATTAGACCAGGAAAACGTATTTCCGGTACCCGTTGCTGTAGCTGTTAATGTGGTTGAAGATCCCCCGCAGAATGTTAAATTTCCTGAGATTTGCACATTGGGATTAGGGGTATTGGCAATGGTAACTGAAACCGGATCACTTGTGCACAATCCGTTATTATTGGTTAAAGTATACGTTCCGGCAGAATTTACAGTAATACTTTGAGTAGTCTGTCCGGTGGACCAGGTATTTCCCGTTGCAAAATTCGAAGTCAGAGTTATGTTTCCGTTATTGCAGATAACATTGGCGGAAGCGGTAATTACAGGGACAGGTTTTTGATTTACGGTTAATTGGAGGTTTGCAATCTTGGAACATGTCGTTGATTTTACCCGGACATAAATAATAGTGTTTCCGGAAACGTAGGCTGTTGGGGTAGCAATAGTATTGGCATTTCCGGCAATAGCATCTGCCAGATTGAGATAATAATCGAAAGTTACTCCTGAAGTAATGCTGAGGCTGTTTTGTGCTGATGTAAGATCAAAAGTGGCGGTTGAGGTATCCGAACATAAACTTAAACTTGCGTTTTGTACTACAGGAACAACACCTTGTGTAACGGTCACAGATTTTTGATAGGTACAATTTGCTGGAGTTTTGACAGTTACCGTATAAGTTCCCGAGGTGGAAACTGAAATAGTGTTTCCTGTAGTTCCCGTAGACCATGTGTAAATATTTCCTGTGCCAATAGAAGTGGCAGTTAACTGTGTTGGAGTATCACATAATAAAAGATTACCTGTAATTTGTACATTCGGGTCCGTATCCGCAGTAATGGTTACTGAAGCTTGCGGGCTTGTGCAATTTCCATTAGTGCTTATAAGGGTATAGGTTCCCGGTGCAGTTACAATAATGGATGGAGTGGTGGCTCCTGTTGACCAGGTATTGCCTGTCGCATAGTTTGATGTTAAAGTAATGCTTCCACCAGGACATAATGTAGTTGTTGAAGCAGTGATGGATGCTGTTAAGGCATTAATTTTAAAAATAAATGAGCCGGTCTGTTTACAGGAATTAAGACTGCTGCCCGGATTATTCGGATCATTATAATTGATATTATAATAATAGGTAGATCCGGGAGTTACAATGGTAGGACCTGTAATGGGGTTGCTCCCCGTAGCAGCATCGTTGGCATTATTGAAATAAGTGACTGTGAAATTTGTATTTCCGTTTAATATTCCGGGAGATAAAGTAGTAAAGTTATAAGGAGTATTGCTGTCACAGATTGATATTTCTCTTGGCGAATTAGGAGTGGGTCCTGCAACTCCGGGCGGAATAAAGGGATTCGGTGCAATGGTAGTATTCGAAAAAGGAGATACAAATGTAGCTGTTCCTCCCCAGGTTAAATTGAAAGTATAAACAGTGCTGGACCAGTTGTCTATATATAAATAATAGGTTTGTCCGGCAATGACATCCATATACTTACAGTAAGGTGATGTAGGCCCGCCTGCGGAAGTTGTATTGGTATTGGTCATATTCATTCCTGTGCTGCCAAGATCTCCTGACGCATTGCATCTGATAGGGAAGCCTCGATTTGAACATGTCACATTGGGTCCGTAAATTGCCCAGTCATAATCAACAGGACCTGTAGGGATAAGGTTGAAGGTAAGAGTGCCGCTGGTAGCAATTGTAAATTTGTACCATACGGAATGGTGTTCACCGGAAGATAAACAGCCTCCTAGGCTTTCATAGGTATTGCCAATTCCTGCAGGAGTATAATTGATATTGGAATTTCCACATACGGTAATAGCTGAAATACAGTCCTCCTGTGCAGAAAGTGAAACATAAAAAATGGATAATAAAGAAAATAATAGTTTTTTTATCATATCCGGTTATCGTTTTTATTAAAGCTTATGAAAGTACAGAACTACAATGAAAAACACAGGTCTTTTAGCCGGAAGTACCTATCGAAATGGAGAAAAGATGTTTTCATTTGTTTGATTTTTAGTTTTTTGCAAATCTAACTAAATATTTGTTATGAAAGCTAATTAATTGATTGTAATATGATTGAATGATTGGTGGATTTTTGAATTTTTTATAATTTTTGAACAGGAAAAAGATATGATTTTATAAAAATAAACAGATGTGAATTTTGCAGATTAATAAAAAATGTATACTTTTGCAATCCAAAATGAGATGTAAAATATGTTAATAATTCCTGTAAAAGATGGAGAATCCATCGATAGAGCGTTAAAAAAATATAAAAGAAAATTTGATAAAACTGGAACAGTTCGTCAATTAAGAGCTAGACAACAGTTTATTAAGCCTTCTGTAACTTTAAGACAAGCTAGATTGAAAGCTGCTCACAAACAAAGAGCACTTAGCAAAGAAGAGCAGGCTTAAGATATTTTCTTAAACACATACTAAATTCACTTCTTAAATTCTTATATTTGAGAAGTGAATTTTTTGTTTATACTCTAAATATATGTTAGATAAATTTTTAGAATATTTACAGTTCGAGAAGAGGTATTCTCCTCATACCATTACAAGCTACAAAAAAGACCTTGAAGATTTCTCATATTTCTATCTTAAAACAGAATCTTCTGAAGATATTTCCAGGGCAGATAAAAAAGTGATAAGGAATTTCATTGTAGAACTCAGTGAAAATGGCATTTCCAAAAGAAGCATCAATAGAAAGCTTTCTTCACTTCGCAGTTTCTATCTTTTCCTCCTGAAGATAGGAGAAATCAGTGTTTCTCCAACGGAAAGCATCTCTTCCCTGAAATTTTATCCGGAAAAGCAGATTCCCATGTCTGAAGATGAAATGCAGAAACTTAATGACCATGTTTTTGAAGAAATGCATGACATCTTGGAAAAATGTATTATGGAAGTGCTGTATCAGACAGGGATGCGGAAGGCCGAACTTTGTGGTCTGATATTTGAGAATGTAAACATAACGGGAAAAGAACTGAAAGTTATAGGAAAAGGAAATAAGGAAAGATTTATTCCGATCTCCGGAGATCTGGCCAACTTGTTAACGGATTATATGAAAATAAGAAATCCTCAACATGAATACCAATCCTGTTTTTTTGTGAATAAGAAGGGTAAAAAACTCACCGAAAAATTTGTTTATGTGGTAGTTAATAAGTACCTTAGTCTTATAACTTCTAAACAAAAAAGAAGTCCCCATATTCTGAGACACAGCTTTGCGACACACGTTTTGGACAACGGGGCTGAGATCTCAAAAGTAAAGAAAATATTAGGGCATTCCAGTCTTGCCAGTACTCAAGTCTATACGAATGCTAACATCGAACAATTGAAAAAAGTGTTTAATCAGGCTCATCCAAGAGCCTCAAAAAAAGAAGAATTATGAAGATCACAGTACAATCAATTGGTTTAACTCCTCACGAACCATTAGAATCTCACATTGACAAAAAAGTAAACAAACTTGAGACCTTTTATGACAAAATTCAGGAATGTAAAATCTTCTTGAAAGTGGAAAATAATACAGATAAAGCAAATAAAACTGCCGAGATCATTTTGGCGGTTCCGGGAGACGACATCGTCGTAAAGAAAACAACCACAACTTTTGAAGAAAGTTTAGACCTTTGTGTTGATACTGCTAAAAAGCTATTAATCAAGAAAAAAGAAATGGCTTAGGAAAAAAGTTAGAAAAAAGTTATTAAAAAATTTGAGAATTCAAAAAATCCGTTCTATATTTGCACTCGCAAAAAGGAACAGTGATCTTTTGAATTCTTTTTTTAAATGCCTCCATAGCTCAGTTGGCCAGAGCACGTGATTTGTAATCTCGGGGTCGTGGGTTCGAATCCCTCTGGAGGCTCATTTTAATATAAACATGAGGGGAGATTCCAGAGTGGCTAAATGGGACTGACTGTAACTCAGTTGCTTCGGCTTCGTAGGTTCGAATCCTGCTCTCCCCACATTTTATATTGAAAATAAACTTGCAGATTTAAAAGCTTTTCTTTAAGTTTGCACAGCGTTACCAATAGTTTTGGAAACAAAATTGCGGAAGTAGCTCAGTTGGTAGAGCGTCAGCCTTCCAAGCTGAATGTCGCGGGTTCGACCCCCGTCTTCCGCTCAATAAATCACCCAATAGGCGTGATTTTTTTTTACACCTGATACAGCGTAGGGTAGAGTTTCCCTGAGTGCTTTCAGTCCTTTAAAATTGCCTCCATAGCTCAGTTGGCCAGAGCACGTGATTTGTAATCTCGGGGTCGTGGGTTCGAATCCCTCTGGAGGCTCATTTTTAATATAACATGAGGGGAGATTCCAGAGTGGCTAAATGGGACTGACTGTAACTCAGTTGCTTCGGCTTCGTAGGTTCGAATCCTGCTCTCCCCACATTTATATTACAAAAGAAAACTTGCAGATTTAAAAGGTTTTTTATAAGTTTGCACAGCGTTACCAATAATTTTGGAAACAAAATTGCGGAAGTAGCTCAGTTGGTAGAGCGTCAGCCTTCCAAGCTGAATGTCGCGGGTTCGACCCCCGTCTTCCGCTCAACAGAAATCACGCAGCTTAGTGTGATTTTTTTGTTTGACGCCGACTTAGCTCAGCGGTAGAGTGCTTCCTTGGTAAGGAAGAGGTCACGGGTTCAAGTCCCGTAGTTGGCTCTAAGTGAAAAACCTTTCCTACATTGGGTTTTTCTCTGATTTTATTCAGCTTTAACAAAGGTAGATTTTGTTTGATGTCAACATTAACGTCAACATTAAATCTACCAAAATGAGAAAACGAAACACTGAGTTAGTAAAACTCACGAACGGATGCAAGAGAACCGGAGTATACTTTTCTCCAAAGGATTGCATGAATTTTACTTCAAAATCGAAGTTTAGAAATGAATGGTTTGTAGAATGCAGATTTTATGATCCAAATTTTAAAGAAAGATATCCTGACGGATTTCAATACAGGAAAAAATTCACAAAAGAAAACCTACGCGAACTAAAAGTATACGCTGAGGTTTACAAAGAGGAAATGGAGCATAAGCTCGATGTATTAAATTACAATCCAATCACTAAAAAATTCATGAATGAATATAAGAGTGAATTGAATCCGGATCTGAAATTTATGGAGGCTCTTTGGAGGGTCCGAAATAAAATAATCTTTTCTGATGATTACATCTCCTTTTCAAGACAAGTTTTAAATCTTATAGAACAAGTGATACCAAAACTTGAATATGAAAATCTTAGAATAATAGAAACAAAGACCTTACATCTTAAAAATATTTTGGAAAGTATTTTTACAACGGAATCTGTTTATAACAAACAAAGAAGCTGTCTAAAAACTTTATTCGATGAGCTTTTACAATATGGATGTGTAGAATATAATCCAATAACATCTTTGAAGAAAAAAATTGAGGTTCCGGAAGTGCGAGAATTGCTTGATGAAAGAAAAGTACATATTGTTTTACAGTATCTTCATGATAGATATCCAACTTTTTATCGATACACAAATATTTTTAGGTATTCAGCAGCTAGATCCACAGAGCTTTTTAGAGTACAAAAAAAATATGTTGATATAAATAATCAGGAGTATCATGTGCTAATTAAAAAAAGAAAGGGATATGAATGGGTAACCAAGGTTATAATTCCGGCTGCAATACCATATTGGAGACAAATACTTTTAGAGTGTGAAAGTGAAGATGATTATTTATTTTCAAAAGGTTTAAAACCGGGAAAAACTCCAATAAGTTCAAAGCAAATTCAAAGAAGATGGAGAAATAATATAAAACGTGCTGAGGATATTATAGATCCTATCACAAAAGAACGTATAATAGTCACTGAAGATTTTTATTCTTGGAAACATTTATTCCTTGATAAACTAGATCAGCTTCAGAATAAGCCAGAAACGCCAATAATTCCGATTAATTTAGCGCAGGGGATGGCTAGTCACTTATCGCCTGAAACAACAAAAAAATACACCGTTGGAAAGGATGACAGAAACAAAGAGTATTTAAAGAAAATTTCAATTTCATGAAACCAAAGATTCGATTCTTTTACGAAATCAATGAGGAAAAATATTATATACTCTATAATATTAACTTGTCTTATGTGCTATTTAGAGTAGACAATGTTAACCCACTGATGTTCTCTGAGGTTAATTCCTGGGGAGCATTCGATAATAAGCTCGGAAAGAAAATAATAAAAGAAATAGAGGAATTTGCTGAAAAGGAGTTTAAAAAACTTCAAGATGGATTCTAAAAAGTTTGTGTTTATATAGGTTTCAGTTTTATAAAGCAAAAACACCTGGACGGACCAGGTGTTTTTTTTACTAATAACCATGAATTACAATAAATTAATCTATGTAATTATTAAATCTTTTGACATTACTGTTAATTCTTGAAACATCTGAAGGTCGTACAGAAAGTCCTGTTTGATTCATAAAGGTTACCGAAGGATTATCTATAAAATTTTGTCTTGCCTTGTGATAGATTTCATATTTAGTTGAAGCTGCATCTTTCATGAGAATTAATGGTTTTGCAACTTTTTTAAAACTTACCATAGAAAAGCTTATATAGTCATTGGTATCGTAAACTTCCAATACCAAACCCGGTAAGCCTTTAAAAACGTAGGGACCGTTAGGAATGGGAACAGTTTCCGTAAACCAAGCAATGTAATTCCTTCCTTTATATTTTCCAATAGCTTTTTTACATAAATATGTAGCCACTGTTTTAGTATCACTTTCAATTTTCCATTCGATAGGATCTTCTAATGGATAAGAAAAGCGGTTTTTCAATAGTTCTTTATAAATAATTTGTCTTCCACCTTCAGAAAAAACTTCCGATTTAAAGTTAACACCGGGAACAGTTCGCATATCCAATATGACTTTACCATCTACAGGATTTTCAAAACTTTTTTTCCCAACTGCCATTGCTATCGAATCTCGGATTGCTTTTTTTGTGCTTTTGAACAAAGATTTATCGCCTTTTATTAGTAAAGATACGTTTTCCTCCATTACATTGTTTTTAGACGTTGTATCAGGGTACATTTTAACCTTGTAAATTACCTCATACTCGGAATTAAGCTGTTCTGATTGAGCGTAAATAATACCGCTTACTAATAAAAAAAAGAATATGTAAAACCGCATTTCGTTAAATTTTAATTAGTTTCCGCCGGGACCACTACCAGTTCCTGCGCCACAAGTAAACTCTGTTAATAGTTGTGAATTGCGAATTGAATCAGATACAGCTTGTTCGTAAGTGGCAGTGCCGGAGCCTTCACCCCAACATACAGTGTCTGTTACAACTTCGTCAGTACACCAAACTAACATACCAACCTGCATACACTGCATTGCTGCTTCAGCTTCTTTAGAGTCAATTTCTTTTACGGCTTCTTTTTTCTCAGTTTTTTTCTCGATAGTTTTAACTTCACCATCTTTAGCGCTTGCTAGTCCAGCTACACATATTGTAGCAACTAAAAGGATTTTTTTCATAGTAATTTAATTTTAAAATGTTAATAATTTGGTGATTGCAATCAGAAGCAAGTATACAAATAATTTTTTATTCACCTTTGCGGGAATCCGTAATTTCTAAAAGTTTTTTATTATATAAAATACATGCAAGATGAAAAAGAGTTTTTGCTTCGTTGTCCTCTTTGATTTGTTTCAATCTTTTTTCAACAGAGCTCAGACTATTAGGTGTAATATTCTGTTCCTTTAATTTATTTGCTATTTCCTGTTGTGTAAAACCTTCCTGAAGATATTTGATTATTAAATTCTCTATATTTTTCATACTCGAAAATTATATAGATGTTTAAATATAACATTACGGAAATCAGTAATCTAGAAAACTTTTATTACTGTATTTTTAATTTTAAAAAGAAAATATATGAAAGATTTTGTGAAAGATTTTATAAAAGGTTGTATGTTGTTTCAATGTAAGGACCGAGAAACAATTGCTATAGGAATTATAACCTGGATTTGTTTTCTTGGCATAGAGAAACCGCAATTTGATTCAATAAAAAATCCCGGAACTCGTCCGGGACAGATAAAAAACATCTCATTTTTTAATTTGTTAATATTCGCTCAAAAGTTTCTGCATAACTCGCAATGAGATCCTTTTTATCGGTCCCATTGATGCAACGCCTGGCTCCTTTGTAGTCTTTTACATTATTATTGATATAATGAGAGATTTTTTTCCCGGTAAAAGCTCCATTTTTAAATCCATCAACTAAAATTTTGAAGGCATATTTAGGAATCATTACCAGATCCGGATTCTCTACAAAATCTTCACCAATGTCTTCTGAGAATTTTTTATAATTCTCTTTCCAAGTGATTTGAACATAGCCACGGCCGTAATAAGGGAAATACCTAAGGTTTTTTCTTCGCCACTCTTCAGATAACCAATAAGCCTCTTTTATGGGCAAAAATGTTGCATCCGTTTCATGTAAAGTTGTAGCGAAAACATAAGCCCACTGTGGAATCGTAAATGTTTTCCATGTAGCATCAACAAAATCCAAGAAAACTGTAATAGCATCTACTTCGGTCTGATCCAATTTTTTATTAGAATCAAGACTATTTTTATACCCGTCAAAGAATTTTTTTCTATTAATCATAATCAAATTTTTAAATTTATGGAAGTTCAACCGTTTCTCCTGCCAATTCATGGTCACAATCAATGAGATATTGTATTTTCCCATCAGTAATGAATGAATGACACCTGCCATTTTTATGATTAGGATGGACTAATATTGATGGTCTTACTGTTGGTTTATCAAGGTTGCCATTAAAATCCCAAACTACGTTTCCCCATTTATCATTCGTATTAACGTAATGACTACATTTACATCCTGGACAATCGAACATATAATATCCGGTCATTAATTCATTATCTTGATTTATTGGTTCAACAAATTTCATTTCTTTCTGTATTTTTTAAAGTAAATAAATAGGGTAATCAATAGTAAAGCAAAAGCAGCAAGTCCCCCTATAAGTCCAAAGCTCCAAAATGTTCCGGTTCGGGTTACTGCTTCCCTGGATTTTTTCTTAACTCTTTGAACCCTTTCTTTTACATTATTTTCATTGACAATGGCTTCTGAAAATTCGTTCAGTTTTTCAATTAAAGATTCAGAAGAATTTTCCTTTTTAATCAGATCCGATTTTAAGTTTTTGGATCGGATCTGAACTTCTGCTTTTCCGGAAACTTTAATAGCTTGCAAAGTATCGCCGTTTTCAATGTTGTAGATTTCAAGTGGCTTATCAACTTCTGCTTTGCCCTTAATTTCAATTTCTGTTTGACTTTCTTTCGTTCTCTCAACATGAAAATTTTCCTTCTCAATATTCTTCTGCTGGGTTTTCGATTCATTTTTAATACTGTCTTTTTTTATTTGAGTTTTTAAAATTTCATTCGTGACCTCAGAAGTTTTGGAAACATTTTTAGTTTTACACCCCATCAATAGGAGAACCGTCATTATTATTATCGCTATTTTCATTTTCGGATTTTTTTACCTTTGTCATTAATTCTTGTAAAATATCTTCTCTTTTTTGAAGCATCTCCATAACTTGAATAAAAGAAGCCTGTACTTTTCTTCTTTGTTTATCTTCAGCTTTTTCTTGAACGGATTTAGCTTCCGTAAAAACGAGAATTACTGTTGCTAGGAGGGAAACAAACGGTATTGCGGAAAATGGAAATTCAAAAAAATAAGATATTGGAACTATCGCATCGAAAATGAAAGCATATAAGAGCATTCCGAAATAATGGTTAAATTTTTCGACTGATCTTCGATAACCTTCAGATCTTCTGGCTTCACCTATCTGTTTAGCCTTTCGGATACCAAAATAAAAATCTATTATCATTGCAATAATTACAGAACTCCAAAGAATCCCTATAACATATAATTTCAGGATAATAGCCTGGTAATCTTCTTTTAAAAATTCTAAAATCATAAATTATATTTAACCGTTATACTAATTCTGGAGTTATTATATCTGCCATGAAGGCGTATCCGTTGATATTCGGATGGATTCCATCAACCAAAAAGCTCACGTTGTTTTCTGCTGCTTTATCAAAGTCTATTAGTCTTGTTTTATATCGTTTCGCCAGCATGTGGACTGCGAGTACAAGATTGTCTCTTTTTTGCACTGTGTAGGCATTAGATACAGCCGTAATAGAAAAATCTAAAGGCATTGGTGTGGATAATACAGGATAATTTCCTGAATTAATCACCATTTCGATCATAGAACTCAGATTGGATATTGTGGTGGAAACCGGAAGTCCTACGCCCGCTGTCTGAGCATCGTTTATGGCTCCTTCCAGAATTACAACCTGTCCTGTTACCCCGGATAACAATGCGGGCAAATTGTTTTTCATTCCAGTCGTGTTTTGACCCGACACGCCACCATTCACAACCGTAATCGTTCGTCCGGTAAAACTTGTAAGAGTTGCTTGAATTTTTGCCCTCCATGTATTTGCTTCGGTAATACCTGATCCTCCATCAGAGCCAACTCCATTTGTAATGGATGTTCCGGAAGCTACAATCTTTGTAAATGTGTCCGGATATTGTAAAACACGTTCAGTCACATTTGACAAATTAAATTTGTTGCCAAGATTTAAAACAGGGTTTGTATCGTATTCAAAAGGGACAATTCCAACCAATTCTTCTTTGGTTCCATCAAACTGAGCTACCCTGATTTGGCAAAACAACTGTTCTTCATCGGCCGGTGCCCCCGGTCTGATATTTTGAGCTAAAACATAAGACAAATATGTCTTTCCCTTCTCTTCATAAATTTGAGGAGTCGCCACCTGATCGCAATTGAACGCATTGTAAAAGGCTAACTCATCGTTAATGTCTAAAACTTTCTTTTTGTTAACCCAATTGATAGGCGCCCCCGTATCAAAGCATTCAGCATAAAACAATGATGTCGGAGCTACTTTCGTAACATCGTCACCTGGTTGCGGGGCTTCGTGAGCCGCATGGTAAAAACACATCCAACGATCGTCATTTGATGATCTTAATAGTTCCGGTCCACCATACATTACACCTGAGGTAATTTCTAAAGAATTAAGAACTTGGACCATTTCCCAACCACTTTCAAAACTTAGTGATCGTACCAAATAGGATATCCAAACTCCATTTACTTTGCCTTCTACAATACCATAATAATAATTTCCTTTTTTATCTGGGAAAATAGATATGTTTGCCAGTTCTGGAATTGAACCACCTGGAATAAAATCACCTACATAAGTAAAATCGGAATAACCATCAGTACTTTTAAAGATTTTACCTCCGGCACTTGGGGCAGTGTAATCCATAGCTGCAAAGCAATACATGAATCCATCCTTTTCAACAAAGCAAGATCCCATTGCACGTGTAACTCCGGCTTTGTTTCTTAAACCTCCTATGATCGCGTCATTGGTATACTGTTTGAACCCGCCATCTGGACGTCCTGAAATAGCAACCGCAATTCCGGATTCAATAAAAACTGATGGCGTCGACCTTGCTACGGTATAGTATAAAAAATATTTTCCTTTAAAATACTTTATTGTTTGTTCCGCCGGAATTTTAAAATATGGGTTACCTTCCAGTAAATGGTTACTTATCTGGTAACCTTTTGCCGGAAACAATTTATCCTTAATACCTTTAAGATTGAAAGGGTTCTGATCTAAATTCCACTGAGTAACTCGCTCAAAAGATATATCTCTGTTCCAGAAAGCAATATTTCCAAATGATTTTCCATTCAATTTATTCAACACAAAATTGAACTGTGTAGCCTTTTTATTTTTATTAAGGAAACCAAATTTTTGGCCGTCTACGTAGACACTTAAAAAATAAGCATCGGCAACAACAACAAATTTTACTGTTTTATTTACATAACTAAAACTTGGAAGGGCATTTACCGTTCCATTAACATTAGCCGCCATAGTCCCACCTGCATAAATGACAATCGTTTCAGAGCCAATATTTAACGTAGCAATCGTTTCATTGGTGTAAGTTTGGGTAAAACTACAGGTAAATCCAAAAGAATAAGCATAATCACTATAAGCAAAATTCCCGGAAATAGCCGAGTTGGTTACAGTGATTTTATTATTTCCCAGTAAGTCTGTCTCATCCGGTAGATTAAAGGCTGAAACAACGCCGTAATCCACTTCTCTTAATTTAGGCTTTGATAAAGAATTTATGGCATTAAAGGCGTTTGTTCCAAGAGTCTCACCCGAATTGCCTGAAAGATCAGCTTTAACGATTTGCTCGAAAGTATTAACTTGTTCACCTTCAGAGTAAAGTTCTATTGCCAAATCACCATCGAAAACGGTGCCGTTATCCACAACATACTGACCTCCTGTACCATCTTGGAAATATAAACTAGCTGTAGATGTGGCAGTGTTAAAGCCTATGAAGTCTGTTGGTAAAATATCCAAATCAACTTCAAAATCATTCCATCCAGTGACTAAAGGAATATTAGAAGCAAACTCAGTTTTGACACCTGATCTTTTTAAAGTGAAATTGCCGACACCATCGCTAGCCGCTTTTACTCTAACTTTTGCAATTGTTTTAGCATCTGTGATCTGTTTTATATAAATAGAAGACCCCTGTCCAGGTGTAATATTTTGTGTGAAATTAATTCCCGAAACATCCTTTGATTCAAGAGAAAAAGTTTTATACTTTTCTGCTTGATTATTAAATGTTTCTTCAGTAAATCCGCCAACTTTTTTAGTCCACTTTGCCGAAATACCGGGAATATCTGATGAAGTAACGGATGAGTTTGCTTCATATATTGTATCGTCTTCCGGATTTATTAGCTGTCTACCTGCTGAATAATTTCCAGGAACCCATGTTTCGATTTTATTTTCAGCTTGAGGAATTGCAATTTTTGAATTTCTCCAAACTGAGCCATCGAAAAACGCTTCATTTATTTTCCCATCTTCAGCTATAATATCGGTTGGATTACCATTTTCATCTACTGCGGGTGTTAAATTCGCATAGGTCCCGAATTCTACAAGTCTATATAAGCCAGGTAAAGTAGGTTCCGGAGATGAAATTCTTAAATTATCCTTGTAACCGGATGAAATTATATTTTTTAATTCAGCATAACTTTCTGTAATGATATTTAATGAAGGTAAATTTTTGGAATTATCAATTAATTGTTGCCCCGTTGTAGAATTATAGGTGTTTCCGGAAATATCTTGTAAAATTATTTCGGAAGGTTTAGCAGGTAAGTGATAATATTGACCAACATTGTCAATCAGTTGGAAGGTTTCATTGGGAGGGTTGCCAGAATACTCGTTTGTTTCTCTTAAAAATAAAATGGCGTTTGAAGAAACTATTCTTTCGAATTGTACTGTTTCAATAGTTTCTATTACTTTAATTCCGTTTGAAATTTCAAGTATTTTAACTGTATGTGCTATTGGATGTTTTGGCTTATGCCACGATGATTATACAAATTTAGTTTTTTTTATTAAGTTGTACTATATGAGGCAGATATTATTATAGGGTTAGGTAAAGGATTTAAATTACTATCCAGTATTTCTATTGATCCTTCTATTGTTGCAATCGGATCTGGTTCTCCAGGGTTTTCTCCTGGATCTGTAGAGAAAGGAGCATATTGACATGAAACGTGAATACTTTCATTATAAATACCTTCAAATAAAGTGGTTGGGACAGTAGAACTGTAATTTGTAGATGGAATATTAGTATTTCCAAATTGAGTACTATTTAATTGTCTATTCATAGAGTTAAAAGAAGAAACTGCTGTTTTCTTAACGTAGCCTTGGAAGTCCCCACCAGAAACTTTTAATGTATAATCCGTATACCCTGTAGTTGGATTATAATTAATATTCAACAACTGTACTAAAATTCCTCCTGGAGTACTCACATAAGTTTCATCAACTATAAGAGATGATCTTTGACCACAGAAATTACTATTTGTAAGAATTTTAAAGTAGACGGTTTGGCCATCAATAACAAAAGCAGGTAAATCGATAATAAGCTCGTTTGTAGTTAAACTTCCTGTATTAACAATTAAAAGTTGGTCAAAATGTATTCCATCAAGGGAATACATAAAAAGCACCTGTTCTGAATTAGCAATAGAGTTGATATCCCAAGTATATTTAACGCTGGAAGAAGACATAAATGCAATACCTGTCAATATAGGATCTATACAATTAGAAATAGAATCTAAATCATACATTTTTAATGTGGATGTCATTACTGTAAAACCTTCAAATCCTAAAGAGTTTATGATTTTATACTTAAAATTGTCAAGATAGTTTCCCGATGTAGAAAGTTCATTATTCTTTCCTTTTGGCATGTATACCAGATCATCCTTATCACAATAACTAATTTTCATCCCTACAGTAACGACAATATCCTTCATCTGAAGCATTAAATATCCATTATCCGGGACCTTTTCTATTTTCATAAATAGGTTACAATTATAAATGGGACCAAAGAAATCTTCATAATTGTTAAATGTATTTGCTACCTGGAAATAATTTAAAGCTCCGGAATTAGAGTCCGAATGATAATCGAAGTCATAAGTGTGATCGCTGGTTTTAATAACGATTATATTGGAAAAGACCGAATCATCAAATTTTCTTTTAGCAACTCTTTGGCCGTCTATTTTCGAAATAGTGAAACCTTTGTTTTCTTGATCTGGCTCACGTTCAAATGGTTTTACATTAAAGTAGGTTTCATCAAAATAGATGAAATCGGAATCCAACGCTACGGATAAAGCATCGTAGTTATAATCATTCAACATCACATTCCAGCTTTCAAAAAACGTCCTTTTTATTTTCCCGGATCTATAAGTGTTTTCTAAACGATATGAATCCGTGTATTTTTCAGCTTCAACTTCATCATATTTATGAGAATAATAAAAAGGCAATCTGATCTGTTGAGGCAAAAAACCTGAATCTGCATATTTAGCGTTATAAAAATTTTCTGAATGGTAGTATGTTAATAGAGTGGTCCTGCTTATATTATACTCGTCATTTATAAGGTTGAAAAGGTTACTGAAAAAAGTTCTTTTATTAGTCTTTATGGTAAAGTAAAATGTTTTGCAGTTTAATGGAATAGAGGATAAGATAAACAGAAAATAGTGGATAGTCCCATAAGACAATAGTTTACTGTAAAATTGGTTACCATTATCAAGTTTTTCTCCGGATAAAGTGGTTATATTAATTTCAGATATAATTTCATCATTTTCTAAACCTAAATCTAAATATTGTGCATAAATTTCATTAGTAACCAAGGAGATGAAAATTTTTTCCTGATCCCAAACTTCAACGCTATATCTTTCACTTCCGGAAAGATGATCGTCAAATCTTATAAATTGATATTTTTGTAAATCTAAATTTTTCATGCTTTTCTTTCTCCTTTAATATTATACACCTTTTCGTTTTCCCATGAATATTTCATTTCTGAAATATAAATTTTAATTTCAGAGCCGTCTTCTTCATAAACAGTAACAAATCCCTTGTCATTTATTATTTTATTAGCCATTTCTATGAATTCATTAAACTTAATCCGATGTGCTAGGTTTAATTCGAAATTATCACCGTTAAGAATTGGCTGCGGCAACTGATCCGGAGTTATATCATCTGATTCTACTAGCTCTATGTTTTTAGTCTTGACGGTAAGCGGAACCGTTGGTTTAGTTTTAGCTTTTAAATTATTAAGATATAATGTGTTCTTCCAACTAATCGTATCTGAAGTAAATTGAGATATGTTAGATAGTGTTTCTGAATAATAATCTATCATCAGCCTTTTGATAGATAACCTCAAATTATAAGTGGTTGTTGGGCTGTAAATGTTTTCAACCAGCATTCCCTCATCACTTCTGTTTTGTAATGTTCCATTTTGAAAAATTGTATCAATGATATAAATGTCTTTATCATTAGGAATGGTTTTCGTTGAATCCTTATTAAAACTTTCCCTTCTGGTATTTTCGATCATATATTGATCGGTGATAAAATTGATGTTATTTTCTGAAGAATAGTTTTCCAAAGGTTGAGAATTGGCCAAATACCATTCACCTTTTACATGAAAGGAATCAATTGTATTGGAGCTGCTTTTATCATCTTCATATTTCGAATATGATAAGATGAAATTAGATTTAATCAATCTTTGATTCGGAGAAATTTTAAAACTATCACTTTCAGGGCTAAAAGGAATTCGACCACATTCGACATTAGTATAAAAATCTGTTTCGTGACCTATGAAAATTTCATTTCCATTTATTTGGTAGTCACAGTTAAAAGCGCTTTGAATGTAGTCTACGAAGTTTTTCCAGGTACAATAATATGGCTGATCATTGAATTGTCTTAAAAACAAACCGGAAGTAGCAAAAATATCATAAAATGGACCATTTGGATCTGTGAATTTTGGCGCCACTACTGAAACCGAATTGTTTGTAATTGATTTAAGTACCTGCTTACCTATTTCTATCAATCTGTTTGCTTTGGTAATGGTATTTTCAAATCTGTCAACTCCAAAATAGTGTATCGATGGATTCTTATTAAAAGTAAGGTAACCGTCAATAGGGTCATTCTGCTTATGCTTAACCGCCGTAAAAAAGTAATAAACTTCCTGAAAAGGAGTCAAAATAAGTTCATCGCTTAAATATGGAATAACAATCCGATTAGATTCTGTACTGACTAAAACATCAGTAACAGTGTTGACAAGGACACCATTTGAATCAAAAAACCTTGTGATTCTTTCAAGGGAAATCACCGGAACTCGATCCAGATTAAAGCTGATATCTACATCTTTAATGGTGATCGATAATTTTGTCGTTTTATCGGAATTTTTATAATGAGTAAAATTAAGGTTGGCAGGAATAGGTATTAGTTCTGGAAGTACTATAAATCCATCACCAACGTTTCCAGCCTTGTTGAATGCATTAATATAAAAAAAGTCAAAAACTCCCAAGGGCGTTACGTCTCTGGAATAAGGTATATCCGCGGCATTTAATTCTGCGTAATTATCGACGAAAATCTCTTTGAACTTTGTAAGAAGTTCAACCATCTCAATCGGAGTAATATCTTTGTTGTCAATTGATTTTGGAGAAAGTAAATCTATACTTTCATTTTTTTTTGCCTCAATTTTTTCCCGGATATTATTCACATCAATTTTAGATTTGAAATAATACATATAGTCGGTTTCGGCAGAATCTAATTTTAATCTTCCTCTGTAAAATTCTTGATCATCCACCTTTATAATAAGGAAAATTCCTGTTTGCCATTTGTATAATTCATAATAGTCGCAAAGCTTTTCAAATTTGTGGTTTAATCTAGGGCTGAAAGTCAAAACTACACTGTCAGCAAAGGTTATATACCTGCCAAATTTATTTGTATTTTGTTTGATTTCGATATCAGATTTTTCCAATTCTACAGGCTTATCTATTTCAAATGTTAAATCTTCCTTCTCAAAATAAAGGAAGTATGAAACTGTATTTCTTTCTATTGGTTGTATACTGCTCATTATCTTAATCTTTGTCCGGTTGGCCTATTGTTTTCACTTTTATAAATTATTCGGCTGTTTCCTTTGGTCTCAATTCTCACAATTTCCCCGTCTAAGGCGATATAATGCTCTTTTTTTACTTTCTCTTGAGCGAAAACAGTTTTTTCAGCAATTTTAGAGGCTAATTTGTCGTAATCTAAATTTTCCGGATGTTCTTCTTTATTTACTGGTAAATTGAGCTTCATGATGAGCTTTGACATGTCAGCAGGGATAATTTTATCTCCTTGCATTACCTGTTTTAATCTTGGACCGTTTGACGAACCCTTATCCTTTAACTTCCAGTCTTTACTATAATGTAATTCCGGTCCTTCTTCATCGGTGATCGCAATTCCGGATTGTTCAGCATATAAAGTACCCTCTGCATATTTCGGAACCGGAGTGGATTGAATTTTTGAAATTGCCATGATACCGGTAACGGTAACCAATGCTATTCTAGCAATCATAGTCCACATATTTTTCTCAGTAGCAAGAGCCTGGGAAATTCCGACAAACATATTCAAGGTCGCTTGTAAGGTGGCCATCGCTTTCCAGGTTGCAGAACCTTCTTTAGCAAAAGCCTTTAAACTCCCTGCCATCATTCCGATGCCTTTTGCATAATCTTCAGCGGATTCAGCGTTTTTCAACATCATAAATGCTGATTCTGTTTCCTTAATTGCTGCGGTTCTTTCTACAAATTCGCTTTGTGAATCTATTGCCTGGTCAAAATAATCCTTTCTTGTATCAGCTTCTTTCTGCTGATATTCCAAGGTAATATTTTCAATTTCCTTAGCAATTTCAGTTGCATTTTCAGGATAAAGTCTTGCCTTTTCGGTTAAGTACTCTACATCTGCATTTCTTTTTAATTGAAGAAGATCTAACTGTGCAGATAAATCATTTTCATTAGATTTTTGGATGAGAATTTCTTCTTTTTCTACATCCAATTTTTTTAGTGTTTGTTTTAAATCAAGATTTTTCTTTTCCAGATCCAAAACTTCCTTACTAGAGTTTTTACGAGCTTCGTTTATTTTTTCTAAAAACTCAATTTCAGCTTTAGTCAGTTTTTCACCAGCTTGAAGCTTGTTTCTAACTTCGAGCTCATTCAATTCAAATTTTTTAGCCAAAGCTTCTAACTCGAAATCAAGAATTTTATTTATTCTGTTTTTCTCAATTTCAACGAGTTGATCTGACAACTCTACAGACTTATCAAGGATTGATTTATTGGAAAGTTTATATTGATTTTCAGAATTAGCAACTGATTCTAATTGAGCATCCTTTATTTTGCTTAAGTATTCTTTTTCAACATTAAAGGTGTCAAGTTTATTTTTTTGTCTTAGTTTTTCCCTTTCTGATTCAGATTTTGCATATTTTAAGTTTACAGCAAATTCTTCTTGCAGAAGTTTTAATCTTTGGTCCTGAAGGGTTTTGAAAAACACTTCTTTTTCTTCGGCTGTCTTTTTTTCGAGACCTGTTGACTTTTCAATAAAATCTAACGATGCTTTTTTAGCTTCTATTTCCGCTTTAGCATTTTCAAAGGCGATCTTTCTTGCTTTTTCGGCTTCTCGTTCAGCCTTTTTTCTCATTCTCTCAGCTTCTTTTTCTGCCTTTTTAGCAGCTTTGTCGTCGGAAATAACGGTTTTAGTATGAACATCTTTTTTTACAAGATTGTCACCTCGATCTATGTACTCATCAAGACTTTTACCTGTATTTCTTCCGGTGTTAGTGGAAAAGTATTTTCCGTCAAATTGGAAATAGGCTCTTTTGGCTTCTTTAGCATCATTCCAGGCTTTTGTATATTTAGCGGTCCTTTTCTCTTCATTCATCATCCATATATCGCCTTCTCCCAATCCTTCCCATTTTTTATCAGCGTCTGAAGTTAATTTATCCCACTTTTCATATTTTCTAATGAAATTATCGGCGGATTCTTCCATTTTCTTGTTAAACTTGTCCCATCCATCATCTTCAAACATTGTAGAAAAGAAATTGGACACCGTAGCGGCGAGATAATTGATTGCTCCGGCTAAAAGATTAACATCTGCGCTGATATAGGTCAAAGTAGCACTGAATTTTTCTAAACCCGTAGATGTAGTATCTGCTTGTCCGGTAAGGGATGCTAAAACATCCATCAAAGCGCCGATCAAGCTAATTAATGCATCTAAAGTTTCTCGTGCTGCAGCTCCTTCAGTAACTAAAGTATTCATTAAGAAGCGAACTACTTCAGTCAGAACATCAATTCCTCCAGCGAAGAAATCAACGCTTTCCTTATCACTCGCAATTTCATCTAAGAAGAAGGCCCATTCGTTTGACAATCTGTTTTGAGCAGCAGCTAATGTATCCATATTGCCTGCTGTTTCAAGGTTGTAAACATCATTTAATCTTTCTGCAACTTTTGGAAGGACATCATCGGCAACTACAGTACCTTTTTTCAGCATTGCATCTAATTGAGCGGTGGAAACTCCCATTCCGGCCGCAAACAATTGGAATGCTCCGGCCATTCTATCACCCAATTGCCCTCGTAATTCTTCTGCTTGGATTTTTCCCTTAGATATCATTTGCTCTAATGCTCGGAAAATTCCGGCATTTTGATCGGCGGAAAGCCCTAATTTAGCGGAAGCTCCCGCAAAACTTTCGAAGATAACCCTGGCTCTTTCCCCTTCAAGATATGTTCCTTTTACAGCTGCTGAATATTTTGTGTAGGCTTCTGTTGTGGAGACCAGATCCAAACCATATTTAGTGGTAAGTTCTGATAAAAATTGCTTTTGATAGCTTATTTGTGCTTCTGTCTCAAAAACTTGCTTTAATGCCATGTTCTGAGCATTGAGCACTTTTATAGTTTCGTAACCTTTACGGGCGATATCGGCAAATAAATCAATAGCGCTGACAACCCCAAATGCAGCAATTGCATTTCTGAATGCTGAGCTGATTCCTTTAATTGCATTCTCATAATTACCTACCTTTCTGGTATGGTCACCTACAGAAGCATCAAGTTTTTTAATTTGCTGATCCAGTCCTGAAGCTTTAATTCTGGCCTCAGTATATTCACGTGAAAGTCTTTTGAGTTCTGTATTATATCGTCTGGTGGTTATTTCACCATTTCTATATTTATTTTCAAGTAAGATCATCTCTGCCCCAAGCTCTTTAGCTCGGTTTTTGGCATCTCTGACTTCCTGAGCAAACTTTTGGTACACACTTACTAATCCCAATGCTTCTCTAGCATTATCTTTGTTGGCCCGGTTGAGTTCCTGGGTTTGTACCCTTAATTTTTGAACTTCGACAGCATCTTCTGCTCTGGCTTTATTAAGTGCCCGCTCAGCTCTTTCAAGATCTGTTAATGTTTTCTTTCTTTTTTGAAGCTCTTCATCTACTTCCTTATTGACATTTTTATACTTTTCAAGAAGATTCAAAAATTCTCTTAACCCCTTTATATTGCTAAAGGCGTCAACAATTTTATTTGACTTTTCAACGATAGACACAAGGTTTCTATCGCTTTCAAGCAATTCGGAATTAAAAGATTTTAAATGTATGACGGCCTGAGGTATACCGTCAATGGTAAACTTTGCTATACAGCTTCTTGGCTTATGCCTATCTGATCACCTGGATGAATATGGAAAAATATTTCTTCGTACATGCCGGTATTAAGTCCCGGCTTTTCTATAGGAAGTCTCGTGTTGGTCTTAATGGTAGCATAAATATTAAATTTACCCACAGATATTCTCCAAATATCATAAAAAACCGTTCTGGTCCTTGGATAGAATTTTGGTGTAATGTCAAAAATATGAGGTTCAAAAACAAAATTATAAAGATTATATCTGTCATAAAGGCTTAAAAGATTCAGTCTTTCAACAAAATCTTTTAACATTTCGGCATTATCAATCTTTTCGTAAAGCATTAAATATTATTTTTTATTACCGCTCCAATAATCATCTTCATTTCCCGGGCCCCAAGTTCCTGCAACACTTCCAGTTTTGTTTAAAGTTCCACGGAAATTCCCTGATGAAGATCCGCCTGAGAAAGTTCCAGTTAAATTTGCACTATACCCTGGATTCAATACCTCAATATTACCATTTATTGTATAAGTCTGTTGACCCTCTTTAATTACTTTGCCGTTTATAATACTACCATCTGCTTTGACTTCAAATTCCCAATCACCATAATAAGCACTTCCAAATTTATCACTATATAATTTCCCGGACCATTTACCAACAAAAGCAGTTATATTTGGCTTAGGTTCTTCTGAATTATCATTATCAGAAGAACACCCGATAAATAATATTGAGAAAGCTAACAATAGAAATAAATAAATCGTTTTCATGACTATAATTTTTTATACTGACGGGATTTTTCTTCCAGTCGATTAATTGCAAAAACGAATTCAATTACTGGAGTTTTATAACGATCGAAATTGAATCCATTTTCTTTCACCAAAGTTAAGGTTTTTTCTAAAGAATTTTCATCTTTTTCACTCGGATCTTCCTCTTTTTCTTCAAGTTGTCTTTGTAATTTAGTTAGCTCGTTATTGGTAGTTACTAAATAGGTTTCTATTTGTAATGGATCAACATTTATACTTTTGCAAAGATTCTCAATTTCGGCAGTAATTCCCCTCGTTGAAATTAGCTCATTTAGTACTTTTAAATTGATAAGTTGTAATGAAAGCAGTATAAATTTTGATTGATTTAAAATTTGAGGGTTTCTGCTCTTATTTGTAAAATACGAATTATACTCATCGATTATTTCGGCATATTTTTCTTGGAGAACTAAAGGATCTTCAGGTTCATCTTCAATCTCTTTGATCAAAAGTGATAGATCATTTGTCCGGGTTAATTCGATAAAATTATGAATTGGAAGATCCCTACAATTTTTATATAAACTCATAACTTTTTAGTTTAGTGATTAATCCAAAAAAACAGCTTTTCAGCTGTTCTATTAGTTTTTACTTTGTTTTCTTTGAATTTAATTCGGGTAACGGCGGCTTTTCTACAATTTCAAAGGAAATTACATTGTCAGTTTGCTTTGGAATAAAATAACAATCAATATTTCCTTCTTTGAGCCTTCTTTGAGCTTTTTTTTCCGGTCCCACGAATATTTCTTTATTTTTGGATTCCCAAACCACAAATTTAGAATTTGAAGTGGTAAGAGAAAAAGCGTCTCTTAAAGCGATGTTTAAACCTGTTGTTTGTTCACATTTACACATTTGAATAGTATTTTTCTAGTTCTTTAATAAATTTTGGTTCAATCAATTCTATGAATTTACTTTTGTAAAATTCCATTAATCCGAAAATCTCTTCCGGATTAGTAATTTCTCCATGAAACTGAATGGTTTGAAATAAGCTTTTCTTATTTTGTCCAGCACTATTAAATTCAAAATCAATATTATCTCCTCTAATAACACCTATTAAGTAGGTTCTTTGCCAAAAATCTCCCGTATCGAAAAGGTCGTAAGGATCACCTTGGATTTTTCGGCCGTTTGATATTTCTTCAGTTGATTTTTTGTAATAACCAATTATTCTTCCTTTACTGTCTTTTCCGGCCCTCCATTGTTGTCTTTGGAGATCGATAATTTTTTCGTCAGTAATGATTCTAACAGTAAATTTATTCAAAAGTGAATTTGAATTAAAAGATTTTGCTTTTTCTATCCATTCTAAAACGTCCATAAAAATAAAGCGGTGCAAATGAGCACCGCTAAATGTTAAATTATGCAGTGTATTTTAAATCGTCAGACTTGTAAAAGTAATTTGCCAGTACAATTACTCTTGTATTCTTGATTGAATCATAAAGGGAAATTGTATAATCCTGACCGGCAGTCAATCCTGTCACGGCATATACACCTTCTCCTTCGGCAGTAACGGCAAATCCGGCAACAGCTGCACCGGAAGAATCTAATGCTCTGAAATTTGCGGTAAGTAAACCGTCAATTGGAGAGCTTTGATCGCAGGCAAATGTCACTTTTATCTTATCATCTACTGTTTGTGTCAACAAAACTTCATCTATTCCTTGTAGATTCATCCATTTTACTTCAGTTGGGGCTATTGTGTCCCATTCTTTCATGTATTCTATAGACCCTGGCTTGGTTAATTCTATACGGAAAGTTTGTTTAGCACTCACTGTACCGTCATTGTCCTGCATACCTTCGAGTCTGGCCAAATTAAGATCGAATCCTTTAATGAATCCATCAGAAGTATAAACCACATTTAGAAATCCATCTTCATCAACTTCCAACAAATCCCATGCTTTACTTGATAAAGCACTCAATGATCTTGATAAACAAGCATCTGATTCAAATTGAAGTCCCCAATTAAAAACCATTCCGGAAACGTAGTAATCTTGTTTCTGAATTGTTTCATAAGTCGGTTCTTTATGATTTGGTGCAGCTCCCAAATTAACAGGAAGCGGAACTAAAATCCCCTTTTGGATAAGTTCGGTTACCTTTGCCTGATCTAAAGTATCAGTTTTCACATCCAATTTAAACCCTTTCTCAATTAGAAAGCGTCTTTCGATGTATTTTTTTTTGGTACGACAACCTCGGGTTCCGGTACCTTTAACTGCTGTCCCGCAGTTTTTTGTCATATTTATTGGCATGATTTTAAATTTTTTAAACAGTTATCGTCGATTTTTATATCAAACTTTAAAGTGACAGCATCCCATATATCCAAAGTTTCTGCTTCCGGGACTTGTTCCACATTTTCTACGGTTTTTGAAACCGGATAGTTGTAGACTTTTTTGAAACTGATCGGATTTGAAGCTTTATTAATAATAGAAGTGTTTTTATGTCTTGATATCACCTCAATCAGATTGTTGGCGATATCAATCAAGAAAGGCATTGTTTCCTTTTCTCTTGTAGAATTTAGCCATTCTCCCTGTGTATCTGAGCATATAATAAATTTAATGCTCGGAATAACATTTTCTTTCAATAAAATATTTCCATCATAGGGAGTAATTAGCCATATTAGCGGATACTTGGAAGTGTTTTTAATGGCAAAAGCCCTCTTCCCGGCAATATCGCTATTTTTAGCAATTATCCATTGGTTTAACTCCTGTTGATCACCCCATGAATAAGAAATATTTTTAGTGGGACTTAATGCCATAAACGAATCTTTATTTTCATTTATAACATGACCTAAAATATGTTCAATATTTAGTATTCTATATTCCATAGATGTTTTGATTTTGAAATTTTATTTCTTCAAAACTTGGAAAAAGTTCGGAATGCTCTTTTAAAAACACATGAAGGCCAACCTTCCCGCCGTATGTACAGGCTCTTACCCAGGACCAAAAATAATTGAAGGCTGAAATTCTTTTTGTTTGGTTTGAAACAGAAAAGGAATTTTTCACTTTTATCTTCTGTTCTCCGGCAACTGAAGTTCTTGAAGCATTGTCATAGGTCCACATATAGTAAACATAATAAGCTAAAAGGCTTTCCTTATAATGCTCCTCTTTGCCTTCAATGATCAAAGGAACCTTTTTGATAATTCCTTCCCATTTATGATGGGGACAAGTGCTCGTCCTGCATCCACAACCCATAGAGGTGAGATCGTAAAAATCAGATACGCCAGAGTCAGATTCCTGGTATTTTCTACCTTCTATTAAAAATTTCCACTTAGGATCTGCGTTATCTTTAAGTTTAAATTCTTTAGATCCTTCAACTCCGGTGATCTCGAACTGTTCAAGTAATTCATCTGCAAGACATTTACCCAGAACTAATTCAAGAGCCTCAATTTCCCATTTAGAAATAAGCTTGTATATTTCGTAATTCTTCATACAAGTTTCTTCCAAATTTGGAATATGGATGTCACCGGAGAAATATGAAAGGTCTAATAGATACATTACTTAACTTTTTTTACAACGTCTTCGTGCTGATTATAAGTTTCAAAAGCTTGCTGTGAAATCTCCTGAATGTGACCTTTTTTAATGTATTTAGTGTCCTTCAGGAATTCAACCTTAACTTTGTGAGTAAGGTCAATAATTACATCTTCACCTTTTTCTCCAGCTTCTTTAGCTTTTTCTTCGAAAAAATCCTGAGAGGAAACTTTCGCTACTTTAGGTGTTTTTGTCTCTTTAGCTTCGGGCTTTGAAGCATCATTATTCTGAACATTTTGTTCGTTTCCGTTTGCCATTTTTTTAATTTTATTAAGTTTAAAATGAATTGAAAATAAACAGGAGAATCACCTCCTGTTTACACTTCTGGTTCAGCAATTAGATTTTTCACGTTTGCAAAAGTATCTTTGATGATCCCGGTTTCAGCTCCAGTTGGGATGCCGATACCTACCATTTGTTCTAAAACATTAGCAACCAGGTTTCTTCTCAAATCATCTTCATTGTTTGTTCCTTGGTAGTATTCAATTTGGTTGTCGATAAATACCTTTACTAAGGTTAAATCACCAATTACAAATTCTTCTCCTGTTAATTTTGGATCTTGAACTAAATCAACATCAAAGTCACCATACTTTAATGTTGAACCAATGATTTGAATAGATCCTCCATTCGAAAGATTATAATGTCCGTCAGAAGCTTTGGAAGTAGTAAGTTTTCCAAATCCTGAAGGGCTTAATAAAATAGCATTCGGTACAAATCCTTTTTTAATTAAGTCTACCAATACCGCAACAATTGCATCGAAGTTATTGGGATCTTGAACTTTGAAATCCGGATCAGCTGTAAATGCAACTCCTCCTGCTTTTGTCACAGTAAGAATTTCGTTTGGAATCTTCTCCATCAATAATTCATTAAAGCGAGTTTGAAGGTTAACCCCCATTTTTGCAAGCACTCTTAATAGAATTCTTGACGTTTTCCAGAATACAGCAATGTACTTATAGTTGATTGTTTTTGGTTCAAAATCGACCTTAACAATCGGTTTTAATGCACATTCTTCTGTAATAGCTGCCTCGCCTACATAATCTTCAGAAATAATTGTAGCTGAAATCTCACCTTCGGTAGGTTCAACAGTTACATAGTTGTAAATCTTGGAATATGGTCTTGGTTTTCTGTAAAAAGTAGGAATAAGCCTAGTGAAAAAGGCTAAAACTCCAGACAATATACCTGTGGTACCTGCTGCAGGATATGTTCCGGCAGGAACATCAGTAACCGTCATAGTGTCAGTACTTGTCCATGCTTTAATTGTGATTTTACCTTTGATGCCGCCTTTGTCAGACTCTGTTTCCTTCATTTTTTCTTCATATTGATCATTGAAGCTTTTAGCAATGGTAGAAACATTTTCTTCTTTATTTCCGGCTGTTTTACCTAAGTTTTCAATCATAGCAGTTGTTGTTGTCTTGTAAGTATCAAAATCTTCTTTGGAAACCCCTACAGGTGGTTCCATCGCTTTTACAGCTTCTTTGGCTGCTGTTGTTGCAGTTTCCTTTACAACTTTTAAGTCGTTTGCTTTTTTATCCGCAAGGTATTTTTTTTGTTCTTCCGCAGATAACGCATTAAATTCCTCCGGAGATTTTTCAATAAATTCGTCCATTTTTTTGAATTTTAGATTAATAAATTAATAATGAGCTTGGGGGAAACTTCTGTGTTGTCTGCGGTTCCTGCTGAATGTCCGGTGACGGTTCATTAGAAATGCTCTTATCAGAGTCTTCCGTATTTTCTTTTTCTTCTACCTCAAGAGTAGGAGTAGTATCATTCGATCCAAAAGGCACAGCTGATCCTTCTCTTAATTTGGCTTCTGGAACAACCCAAAAAAATCCATATTCTTCAGCTACCTCACGGTTAACAATTTGGCCAATGTATTTATTCCAGAAATCCATTTCTTTTTCATCTTCTGGATCATATACAGCTAATTCAATTTGCATATATCTCATTCCTACTGAATGTTCGCGAACCCTTTTTTTCTTGTATCTCTCGAACATTAAAGGATTAACATCTTTCCGAATAATTGACTCAAAAATCAAACATTCTGTTTGGCCAGGGAAAGAGTATCCTAGTTCACTCCAATTTTTAAATTCTGTATAAACTTTTACATCTTCAGGATAAGCGATTATATAATCGAACTTAGATGTCTGATGTTCTTGAATATGATAAAATCCTTTCGCCGCATTTTGCTCAATGGTTTTTTTCCATATTCCCGGAAGGTGAACATCAAAATGTGAATCAAGGTAATTTGTAGTATTCATAACCACTTTTACTTTGATCGTATCCGCATCTTGAGGGCTTACTATCTCTTCTTCTTCAGCTTTATTTGTAACAGTTTTTTGATACTCAAATGAGTATTGAAATTTCACAGTAGGGGTTTCGTGATCCTTTGATTTTTTTAAATCAATAAGCCTTTTTCTGTTTTCCTTCAGAAATTTTACGGTTTCTTCTTTTGAAGCAAATTCTTTGTTTAAAAAAGGAAGTTTTATCATTTATTTACTGGTTTGGCATTTGCCTCTTTTTTTTGTTTTAATGACTGCTGAAGGGCTTCAGTGTTTACTTTCCCCTTTTTTTCCAGATCCTTTATTTTATCCTTCGATAATTTTTCCATCTTTCAATAATTTTCGGGCTTCATCCCGTGTTATTAATTGTTTCTCATATAGGTTTGACACATAGCCGGAAACCATTTGTTTGTGTTCACTTTCTGTTTTGAATGTATTTTGTTGACGTTCTGCAAAAACAGAAAGATGTGAGTAGCTTAATTCTATTTTGGTCTTTGTTAGCTTGGAATATTGAGAATTAATAGATTTTGCAAAGTTTTCTGCCACAGGAAGAACAACCTTTTCATACAGGTCAATATCCTCTCCCTCCTTATCTGATTTTAATTCAGATTGGGTGATTATATTTTGTAATTTTCTGGGAATGCCAAAAAGATTTAGGATGATACGGCCAGCTTCTTGCTTAAATTTGGAATTATAGTCATAATCTTTCAAGCTTTCAGCAAGGTTAATGGCTTTCAGAGCTGTCGTTGCAACCGTTAAAGATTTTCCAAAAATAATTCCGGAAGCATTCAACTTCTCTTCAATATCTTGTTTGTGAGTTTTTCCGGTAACCGAAACAATTGGTTTGTCAAGAGTATTCATTGACATTTCACTTTCCTTTACGGCTTCAGGGGTAACGATAATATTCCCGGAGAGTTTTATTTGATTGTCAATCGCTTTATTTGATATCCAAATTTGGCTTAATTCCTGCTCCAGGGCTTTAACCCTTGAAACACCAATAAAAGAGTTTTTTGGGTCTTGTGCGATATCGTAAAAAGGTATTATTTGTTTGTAATTAAATACTTTCTTTTCAAAATTATAGGTGTAGTCAAAAGAAATGTCATTCTGGAACAATTTTATTGATCGCCCTCCAAAATCAATATTATCATTATTAAGACATATCAACGATGAACCTTTATCAATGAAATTAACATAGGCAGGGTTTTCATGGTAGGGAAGAAGATAAGAGAACCCTCCGGAGAAAAGATTTCTTATAAAGTCTTTTCCGAGTTCTTCAAAAGATTGTTTATAATTCGGATTAGTGAGCAAGGATGTTATAGGCCCGCCGCCTTCAATAATATTCCCTTTTATATCCCTTTCTATAATTCGACATGCATTGAAGGCATCTGAAATTAAAATTATTGCCTTATTTAAATAATAGTTATTGAGCGAAAAATTATGATATTTAGAAGAGTTGTAAGAATCCCAACTCTCAAAAAGAACAGTATTGAAAAAAGGAATAACATCAGGATCTGTTTCTTGATCTGATGTGCTTGAAAATCTAAATCCTTTTCGGAGCCAGTTAAATATTTAGAATTGTGGCTTATGCCTTAGAATAACATTACAAATATAATATTTTTTGGAATTACAATGCTAAAAATCAGACAATTTATTAAGAAGTTCCAGGTGCAATCAATTTGCCAATCATTTTATTTGGATGTAAATCATCAACCAAGGTAAAAGGAGTGTCTATTTTTAAAATAATTTCTTTTACTTCTATATAATTTTTCATCTTATTCTGTAATTTAAAAAGTTTATGATTCGATTCTTAATACTGATCAATGTGATTTCACCGTTCCTGATAGAGTAGAAGAGTGAAAAAGTCAGCATTATTATATTTATTCCCGGGATAATCAAAAAGATTGTTCCCAGGATAAGGTCCAAAACTGTCAACTTCTTTTCAAAGAATACCATGAAAATGAATAGTAGAAAAGAAATTGAATAAATAATAATTAATGTCTCTTTCATAAGATTTAATTTTTCGCTATTACTTTCGTTTTAGCAGCTTCCAGAGAAGCAAGTTTTATTTCCGGGGTCCTGTAGATCAAGGTATCGGTTGCCGTCCAGTTGGTTTTTATTTCTTCTAAACTCATGGTCTTGAATTATATATTTCGTTAGCCTTTTTAATTGCAGATATTGTGGCTTCTTCTCTGTTTTCAAACCCAGTATCACTTCTCAAGGCGTTAGCAATATTAATCTCCCAAAAAAAATGATAACCATCATAATAAGTGTTGTTAATTGTTATCACAATCCAAACTACATCCAACCAATCAATTATCAAAGAAGCTTTAAATTTATCCGAAAGAGAACTGAATCCGCCCTCCGGAAGAATAATCATTTCGTCTTTCATCCATTTTTGAAAATCATCTCTTGCTTTTCCGTCTAACATCGTCTTTTATTTTTAGGTTTAATAAATTTAGGTTTAAGGTTTTTCTTTCCGTTGGGGAGTAAGCCGTATTTTTTCATCATTTTATCTTTGTATTTGGTTCTAAAAATCTAAAAACGATGATAGTAATCGGAGTAATAATGGAGAAAAGATTTCCAAATATTAAAAAAGTTACTCTTCCTTCCTGATTCCACTTTGTAAAATCAATTGTGAGCCAATAGAATGACCACATAAAGAAAAATATTAATAAGCCAATAACATAGGCAGTAATGCTAATAATTGCAGTTTTCATGAGTATTTTATTTTTAATGAATTAATAGTTATAGTTTGGCGTTTTTGATTTCATTATAATCAAATTTTGTAATGACATAAACTGTATTCTTATTATCATATTTTTTCAATTCAAATTTCTTTGAGAATAAAACATCATAAATCGCCCATATTCTAAATGACTAAATAAGTTTTCTGTTCTTAAATTTCATATCCTTTATTGTTTAAGCCACTCAATTACCACCTTGTTTTACCGTTCTTGGAGATTGAGGCGGGGGAGGTGGAGGCGGTGGTGTTTTTGGTACTTGATTTTCTTTTTTTGTTCTAGGCTGAGCAGGTGTAGGGGGCAAAGGGATGTTACTATACTCATCAATGTATATTACTTTAGGATACTTCTTAATGTCCTCCAGAGCCTTTTTTGCTTCTCCTAATGTTAGATACCATGAATCTTTTAATTCTAAAAGCATATATGGTGAACAAGGAACTATACCTCTTTTGTCAACCTTTTTCCATTTTTGTACTTTTACTTCTTTCATCCAAATAACGATTCCTAAAAATCGAATTGGATGGCCTTCGTATGTGCTAACCTCTTTTTCTATTATGAATCTATTTTCCGATTCCTGAACTATTCTAAAATTTCCTTTCATTTGGTTATTGTTTTTTTTGAATTGACATTTGTTCTAATTGATATCTATTATTGATCTTATCGCAATCCGGAACAAGCTCGTTTCCTTTGAAAATATTTACATAATAACAAACATGGCATTGAATGTTTGCGGTTCCGGTTTCGTAGTTAAAACGGGTCCTCGTTTTAACTGGAATTAAAAAAACTCCATCATCATTAGCAATGACGGTATTACACCTATTACACATTACTTCTGTTTTCATCTTAGAAATCTGATTTTTAAGTTCTGTTTTTGATTACCAATCAGGATCCGGAATATTATAAATTCATCGATGTCCTGCTTATCGGTAATTATTTTAGTTATTAGTTTTTTATCTTCGGTCTTAATGAAAGTGTGTATGCAATCACAATGATCTTTATCAATGAAAATAACTGGGTCGTTAAATTCAATTGAGAATTCAGACATTGAAACTCCTATCTTGACATCGCTCTCAAAAGCAAAATCTTCAGGATAATATTTTACATTATGTATTTCAGTAACTATCATAATTATGCAGCAAAAAGGAATTGATAATTAACCCACATATAATCCAAGCCCAAAGTCAAAGCGTCTTCCGGATCATCGTGCTTATCGTCAGAAGTGCCATTTTTATTGAATTTCTTAAGGTGCTTTTTAGCCTTTTCTAATGATGTATTATCTTCATCTTTTAAGAATGAAACGAATTTTATGAAATGAGCTTTGGCAATAATTCTAGCGAGCTTATTTGATTTTGCAGTGATGGGAATTACAGCACATGGTATCTTTGTCTCAATTTCACCAATGAAAGTTTGCTGGTTATTTTGTTCGATAACGGCTACCTGGACCTTATTTTGAATATGTTTTTCTATGTAGAGTTCTTTTAAATTTTTAGCTGAGATCTGTTCCAGTATACAGTCGAAAATAAATAATCTTCCCTGATATAGGGCCCAGAACCACGTGCAGAAATAATCATTGCCATCTGATTGGTTTGCATCAGTGGAAGAGAATAAAAGATCTGCATTATCAATAAGAAATTTCTTATCCATTTCAACCTCAATAATTCCATTCGGATACATTAAACCGTCAGCTGCTTTTGGATCTTGCTGATATTGGGCTTCAAAAACAACATCATTCTGATCACGTAAAACTTTTAATTCATCAATTGTGTGTATGGCCGGACATAAAGCATTTCCATCTTCATCGATAGCCTGTAGTCTTAATATCTCCCAGCCTCCCTGTTTAATTAAATGCCCGCTCAGATCATTTGGGGCAATCCTTTGCTGAATGTTTATTATAGGAGTATGTCTCGAGTTTACACGGTTTTTAATTGTTGAATCGTAACGAAGATTTATTTTATTAAGAGCCAAATTACTTTCCGCATCTTCCGGCTTGTTACCGTCGTCAATAATAATTGCCCCGCCAAATAATTCAGGGGGATATCCGATTTGATCTATTTCTGCCAAGGGGTTTTCCGTAGAAGATACTAAGAAGTCTTCAAAATCTTCATCCATTATCTCATCAGGATCATCTTCATATTCTTCCGGAGAACTTCCGGCCCCGAATCCGGTTACCTGACCTCCGGAAGCGGTGGCATACAGCCCGCCGCCTTCGGTTGTGTACCATTTTTCCTTTGCCTTACTGTCTTTTTTGATTTGTACTTCTGGAAACAAGTATTGATATTCAGCGGACGTGATGATATCTTTTATTGCCTCTGAATTATCCAAAGCAAGACTTTTAGAATAAGAAAGATGGATAAACTTTGCTTTACCTTTGGTAATAGCCATTGAGTAAGCAACGAACATTTTTACGGCTATTTCTGTCTTTCTATACCTGGGAGGCATATTGATTATTAAGCGTGTTGTTTTACCTCGTAATACATCCTCCATTTTATCTGTAATTTTTAACTGATAATCGTAGAGGTTCGGTTTGTACCCGCTATATTCTTTTTGAAAGTAGTAAATGAAATTTTCGAAAGAAGAAAGAACAAAATCCTTCAGGATCTCTGTAGGTGTTTTTCTTTCTGATATGTTGGGATTTTTAGTCAAGTCCCTGTAAGTGTTTAAAGAGTTCTAAGGTAGCATACGCATCTCCTAAAGCCGAGTGAGCTTTTTCGTTTTTAATTTCAAAGTGATTGCATAAGCTTTCCAATGAGTAGGATGGAAGGAAAAGCTTTTCTTTGGCAAGAAGCATTGTATCTTCAGACTGGAAGTGATCTAAAAAGGCGTTTTTTTGATTAAATCTTTCGCACAGATAATTTAATACTGGGAAATCAAATCTTTTAGAGTTATGTCCAATAATTGTAATTTCGGGTCTTGCAGATTTCACATGGTATAATTCAGCTATGAAAGCTCCAATCACATCTGTTACATCTTTTCCTTTAGTTTCGAGATCCGAAATACAAATACCATTTACAGCCATGGCATCTGGATGGTAAACGACTAGCTCATCACTGTCCTCCTGGCAGTATGGTTTTATAAGGTAGTGGAAAGTATTAACAACCGTAAAATCTCTTTCGGCAATTACCATTCCGATCTCACAAACTCCATTTTTAGTTTTTGAGAATCCGCCAGTTTCAGTGTCTATTGATACGTACATTGAATAAAATTTTAGCGTTTTTCACAAGCAGTTAATGGGATTTCACATCCAATATCAACACTTACCCAGTGAGATTCAGTACCATTATCTTCATCCTTGTAAACATCGAAAGCAGTTTGTTCTGTTCCTTTGAACTTATTTACAAATCCAGACATTTCTTTTTCATTAAAACCATGTTTAACGAGTTCCTCCATTAGATTGTCTTTAATCCAAATTTTATCACCTTTTGCAATGATTGTTGTTTTAGTCCAATCGATATTTAATACACAACCATGTCTTTTTGATAATTCTACTTCACCTGATTCCAAATCTTTAAGACATTCATCAATATCTTTTTGCTTTGAATAGTCATAATGGTTGAAAATTAGATTATTTGGAGCTTTCCAGTTTTCTTGAAAATCAATGATACTATAGACTGGGTTATCCTTCAATCTATTATAAGCTTCTTTTTTAGATGGACTTGCTCCTCTTTTAACCTCAAATGCTAATAGGTCATCATCTTCTTTCTTGTCGAAATCTCTCGTTACAATTGCATATCTATTTGAGGCTGCTTTTACTTCATAAGGCAGATTTTCTCCTATAAAATAAACACGTTGATTTTTTCTTAATGTATTCATTATTTAGTAGAGTTTAGATTGTGGTATAAATTTGCTGCATAAGCATAATAGGCTTTATTGAAAAGCTTTACGGGACTTAATACATCTTTGTGGATGAATTTACCATCCTTAACCTTTTTTACATTCAAATTTTCGTCTATATACAAAAGACCTGCATAATTTGGAACTTCGTCTGGCTTGATCAGACCTTCGGGAACTGCATAAAAGAATTTGTTCGGAAGTTTTAAATTATTCATTTCTCTGATCTCAATTTTTGAGTAAGGGGTGTAAGAAAGATGAATATCCATTTCATTATATCTTCTATGTCTGTAAGACATTCTTTCTTCTGCAATTACTAATTCAGGAAAATGTTTGCAGAACTCCCAAGAAGGTTCTAACAATCTTGATAAGCCTCCCTTTTCAATGTATAATCCCTTTCCTGCATCATTCTTTTCATGGATCTCGTGCTTTGGTTTTTTAAAATCAGCTTTAAAATCGGATCTACTTACTTTGACCTCTACTTCATAGCAATAACCATTTTGTAAAAAACTTAACCAATCACTTTCGTTATCAAAATAGAAAACATTGATAAATTTATATAGATGAGAATGCCAGTTCTTCAATAAAGCTTTTTGTATAATTTTCTCTGTCATACAAATGTTGTTTAAAAAGCCCGACCGGAATATTCCAGCCGGGCTAAAAACTAATAACCATGAAAACTCAAATTAAACATGAGAATCATAACACGGCCACAATTTCCTGTAGTTTAACGCCATGTTGTGGAAAAGGGTGGATTCGAACCACCGACCTTGTCGTTTGCACCGTCATGCTCTAACCACTGAGCTACTTTCCCGGTTGCCGGTGCTTTCCCGGCTGTCAGAATATTTTTACCGTTTAGTGTGCTAATACCTGTCTGTCTTGTCATATCTCTATTCTTTCCAAGATGTCACCAGTTGTTTCAGGATACCGGAACCTCACACATAAGCTACTTATATTCGTTCTCGCGCTGCTTAATAGGTTGTAGAGAAGACAGGATTCGAACCTGTAACGCATTTCAACAGATTGTTGCCTGCTATATCGCGGTCATGACTCCGGCGTCTACCAATTCCGCCACTTCTCCAGATCACACTTTCGCTTTTTAGGGTTAGGAAACGGCTTCTCTGATAACGACACCCCTCACTTTGGTTTTAATTCTTAAATGAGAAAAGAATTTTGAAAAAGCTCTGGGCTTCACAGCAGAGAGCTTCACTAAACACAAAATATTAATATGAAAAAAAGTTTGTATTAACGAAAAAAAGCACTGTTTGAACTTCTGCGCTGATTGGGATGCTTTGAATAATAAACGTTCTTTGAATTCGGTCCTTGCTAATCCCTTTCTAAAGTGCTTTAGCTTACTAAAAATTAACTTTGTAAAGTTAGTAAAAAGTATTCTAAAAGAATACTTTTTTGAATAAAAAAAATTACCTTTTCTTGATATCTTTTTTAGGTTTGTATTTTTGTTGTACGAATTCCAAATAATCTTTTTCCTCCTCTTCAGATTGAAAACGAGAAGTCTTAATTGGATTATTTTCTTGCCCTCCTAAATTTAAATTTTGAGCCACTTTCCCTTCTGTTCTTTCGAGAAAAGTTGTTATTGTCTTATTATCCCCTTGAATGGCATTTTTAATAATTGTTATAGCGATCAATTCATTTATTGATGCTTTGCTCTTAATAGAGCCTTTCTGAACTTTCTTTTTTCCGTCTTTGAAGACAGTAATTTCAAAAGTCACATCATTACTATCTCCGTACTCCTTTAGGAAGTCTGAAACATTTTTAGATTTCCTGCCATTATTTTCGGGCTGGTTTTCTGTAGAGAATCTATTCCCCTCAGTATTTCCTTTTGTAAATCGACCGTTGTTATCCCGTTGTTTGTCCATCGGTGTATTTTTATTAATCATCAATCATTCCGTCCATTAAGTCAAGAGTGTCTTCCCAGGCTTCTATTTTCGCTTTTATTTCAACGTATTCCTGCTTATGTCTTGGAGAAGCAGATCCACTATCGATAAGAACTTCCAGATCTTTCTTTTTCTCTTTGGCTCTTTTCACCTTATTTTTTAAAACTTTTTGTAAGTCCATGAGTTTTTTATTTTCGGGTTTCATACCTAAGAATTTTTATCTAAGGTAGTAATATTTTTAATTTCCATTCCGTAGTTGTTCACCCCCGGTGAAATATCTATTTGTTTTCTAATGAACTTATTTTTTTTGAAAGGGGTGTAGTCAACATGATGATGAATTCTTTTGAACTTATATACTAATCTTGAATATTGTGGGTATACGTCTACGAGCATTTTCGATTTAGGAAGTGTTCCTTCTTTAGCGTAAAATTCTCCGGTGTTGCCGCCCTTCAAAACTTGTGTTCTCAGTTTCTCCTGCAGAAAAGCGTAAAATTGTACAGTACAAAGTCCAGCAGTAAGAATATCAAGAGATAAAATAGTGTCTTCATTATAACGGCCTCTCCATCTGAAAGGGATATCATTTCGGATCAAATTGCAGCTGTAAATTCTCGTGTTAGGAATGAAGGGAGCTGTCTTCTGCTTTGAGCATGCAAACATGAAATAGTTTGGGCCACCCATGACAACATTTTCATATCTCATGCAAAAATCTTCCATTGCTGCAAATATGGCTCCGGTCTCTACCCTAATTTGTCGGTTGCGGTTCCATCGGTAGAAGCTTTGAATATTATCATCCATAACCCAGTGCCATTCAAATCCGTTCTTCATTGAGTGATCCCAGACAAAGTTTCTGGCTGGTCCGGGTCCCTTACTTTTAGTGTTTCCAAGATCGTCAAGGGTTTCGTAGTTATCCTGGAAAGTTTTATCCAAAATCAATAAGGTAACATAAGGGTTTCCTTTAGTATGTTTCCTATACAAGTCATATTCCTGTTCCTCAACAACTATATAATGATCAACTTTCATTCTGGAAAGTGATTCACTTGTCAATCGAATCTCATATCGACCTTTGGAAACGATGTAAATAGTAAATTTATTCTTCATCTTTGTACCTTAAATCTTTTACATTGTCAGGTTTCTTTTCCGGGAACCAAATAGATTTCGTATCCCTTGTTATTTTAGCGCCGATAAGCTTAGCGAATGCAAATCTATCCTCATCATTTTCGAAGGAAACAATTACCCTGTTTTTAGGTAATAAATCTTCTTGTTCAAACTCTGGTATGTCTTCCCATTCTTCCGAAGGGTTATTTTCTCCAACTTCTTTTGGGATAAAGTCAATTTTATCAAATCCTATATCTTCAAGGAAACCTATTTCAAAATCGTCTGAAAGGAGCTGAAAATCAAATTCAGATTTATCGTTTGCGAGATTATCAATAATTGCCAATTGTTTTCTCGCTTCATCATCCGTAGATAAATCAGTTCTCTTAACAGCAATTAAAGTTTTTCCGTCAGTTTCTATAACCTTGATAGGGATACCCAATTTCTCAGCCTGAGTATAGGTTTCATTTCCTGCTATAATTTCATCTTCATTGTCGATTAGGATAGATCGACCCGCACCGAATTCTGTGAGAGATTTATTTATCAACTCTTGATTTTCTTCAGAGTGTTTACGATAATTACGTCTATCTTTCTTGATACCCATTTTTTCAATCAATTATAACACAAATATACAAAAAAGTATTCTAAAAGAATACTTTATGAATGAAATTAGAATTTGCTTTGTGGAATATTTCGTGATTTCTTTCTGGGTTTCATTTCCCAATTGTAATCAAGCTCATAGTTGTGGGAGTTGCCTTCCAGATCATACTTATCTTTGCTGAATGAGATTTTAATAAAGGTCCGCATACCCTCCTCAACATTTTCATTCACTTTGTGGATATTAAACTGATCCAATCTAAGAATAGAATAATTCGGATAGGTGACTTCATTTTCCGGTAACGCTTGCTCCTGCATTTCTTTCAATGAAAGCTGATCATCTAAAGTTAGATTAAATCTGGTAGAATTAAAAATGGTTGGGTTCCGGTCACTCCAGATATAATTTATATCATCGGTCATAAATCCGTCAGAATGATATCCGGGGCGGTTCATTGGTTTTTCCTTCGAAACGTATTGTCTTTTGGCCGTCAAATAAATGTAGGAATTGTAAAACTCTTCCTTTCCATAAGTGTCTTTAAAATCCGTCACGATTTTAGCAATAAGGGATAAAAAAACATTGAGCCTTTTTTCAATCTGCAAAACCTGACTTTCTGGGAACTTTATTGGAAGATATTGGTAAAACATCATTTCTTTTGCGCAAACAAAATCCCAATCGGTGGCTATTAACTTCGGTAGATCGCCATAAGATTTAATAAATGTTGCTTTTCCTGAAATAAACAATTGTTCGAAGGCGGCTTTTCCCATACTGTCTAAGGAACCTGGATATTTTAGGTTTTTAAACAGAATTTTTTTATCAGAAATGTTAGTTATTTGAAATTCTAATCCGCTGTATCTGAATTTCATTTCTTCGGTGTAATTTAAATTTTTCATAATAAGTTATTTTCAAATTCCCAGAAAGAAAGCTTCCCTTTCACATTTAGTATTGGTTTCTCATAGTGTACAGCATTTGCTAAAACCCAATTGTAAATTGGTTTATCAAAATAATATTGTTTATCTGCAAAGGCTCTACTTGAAGTCTGTTCCGCCCAGATACTTTCATGATTTATCACACAATCAATGATGTCAACTTCTCCTATAATTGCAGAAGTAGGAAGTTTATCAAAAATTTGTTTTGGATCCAAAAGTGAAGACAGATGATTGTCATATTTTTCCAAAATTTCGTTCCATTGAGCATCTGTGTAGATTGGCCCATGATTTCCCGCGTCAATAGGTTTTGGAACCCATAAAGCAGATGCATGAATATAGATTCGACCCCTAAAATTTGTTTTCCATTTCCGGTTTTCAATGTCTTTGATTCCATGAGCAATAAGAGAAGCCCACGGTTGTTTTATACTTAAAGTTTTCATGATTTCTGATTTAATGTAGCTTTGTTTATGAACTGATCTTTCCTAAGTTTATATGTATTAAATTGCCATTCTAAAAGTTTTTGATAAGCACTAAACTGGTTTATTGCTCTATATGGTTTACCTTTTTTATTAGAGTAACAACATATTGTCAGATCATTATATATCTCTAGTGTTCCCGTTACCACTCCATTACTCCCAAACTCCTGTCCCCACCCAAAGTCTCCATTACTTGGATCTCCAATTGCTTCCTGACCATAATAAACCATATCACATAATTTCTTAATTGGCACAAAATTTTTCCCTGCATGCTCTATTTCTTTAGTGAGATAGGAGAGGTCATAAAGGTGAAGCCTAATAGTATCCAGATGTTCAGCATCATTCAATACTCCTGCTAAATTATCATGATCTAAAATAAATTCTTGATCATTTGAAATGTCCGTTATCGTTACGTTATACGGCAGATAAGCCGAGTAAATTCGTAGTAGCTCTTCTTTTGTCATGGCTAGTATATTGGGGGATTAGGTTCTTCAATTTTTTTGTAATGTGTTACATCGTTGAAATAATACCTACAGTCATTATCAACAAATTTCATTTTGTGGTTTACCCAATATACTACAAGAGTATCATCACTTGTTTTAATCCAAAACCATCCACTTTCTTTTGGAAAATCTTCACTTTCAATCTTAATCCAGCCATTGTTGTTTTCGATTCCGGAAAGAGAAACAGGGCGTTTCCGATGAATTTTTTCTGATCTGCCTGGGTTCCTATCAAAACATAATCTTTAGGGAATCCCATAATTTCTTTTAACTCCTGGATCTTCAGCATTCTCATTTTGATGTCCATTAGACCATAAAAAGCCATGAATTCTTTTATCTTCATCATCATTGGAGAATCATTTTCATAGACTTCATAGACAATGAAATTTCCTTCAATTTTTATAAATGGTAACATTTCCCCTTTTTGAGTAATTTCCATTAAATATGGAGGGGTTTATCCATTCTTGCAATTAATGTAAAGCAAGGTTGATTAATATCGTTTCCAATTCTACCATACTGAGCATCCATTAAGTAGTGCCATTTACGGTTTGCGGTGATGGTTGGTGCAGGTTCCTCAATATTGCTTCCAATATTTTTAAAGTTGGTATTCATCAACCATTCTGCGGAAACTTTGGCGTATTTAGGATTAGTGGTTACAGCTCCCAGAACTGTATCTACTGAAGATGGCTTGCTTTTTCCGAATTGCTGATCTATAAATGTTACCTGACCTCCAAAACCTCCACATTTTTCACAAGGTTCTTTTAGGTATTTGATTTCAGTCGTAATCCATGTATGTCCACAGTCACAATGTAAAATAACTGATTCATTTAATGATTGGGGAGTTACCAACGCAAAACGATCTTTTGTTAAGACTGTAGGGCAAGGGTCTTCTAAGTCTTTCGGTTCATCTTTGTAATTGTAAGAACATAAAAATTTAGGGTTTATGAATGCCAACCTATCTTTAGTTGTGACAGTAGGAGATGGTCTATTAACAGAATGATTATGACCGTTACCGTAGTAAGCTGACAAAAACTGTGTACTTACTACGCCCAACCTTCCCTGACAAGATACGGTTGGACATGGATCATCAATACTTGGTGGAATATGTTTTTTTGTTTTACCATTAATTGAATTATATTTCAAAAGCCACTTTTCTTTTCCTCCTGCAACAAATTTTATTAATCCTTGGTAAATTCTTTCGAGTGTTGCCTCAACCAAAGGTTTCTTTCTGGTGAATATACTTTCACCTTCATCAGAAAAATCCAGAACCTCTTTAACTGGCCTCCATTTTTCAAGACTTTCAAACAATCCATTAACCGGGTTTTTAGCGTGAGTCGGTTCCGGCCATACAATTGGAAATTCCGGTTTATTAAATTGTGCAAAGAACCTTTTACGTGAAGTTAAAGCCCCATAATCAGCCGCATTTAAAATACGATAATCGTAATTGTAACCAAAGTTTTTAATATGATCTACCCATTTAGTAAATAATCTTCCCTTATCCTTGCTGATCGGCTTTCCTTTTTCATCCAAGTCTCCCCAACTCATAAATTCTTCTACATTTTCAATTTGAACAGAATCAGGGTTTATAGCGTCAATATAACGGTCCAAATGTTCTGCAAGAGTTCGGCTGTCAGCATCACGGGCCAAACCACCTTTTGCTTTACTGAAATTGGTACATTCCAAAGAAGCCCAAAGAACCAATTTTGCAAATGGATATTCTTTACGCATTTTGGTTACATATTCAACCAAAGGACCTAATTCAAGTGTTCTAATGTCTTCGGTAAAATGGATCGATTCCGGGTGATTTTCTGCGTGTGAGGCGATCGCATTGGCATCATGATTGACACACGCAATTACTTTTGCACATTTTTCGCCGTGAACCTTTGCTGTTTCAACTCCGGTAGAAGTTCCCCCAGCTCCGCAGAAAAGGTCAACATATAAAAGGCTGATCGAAAGTAGTCCTAGTTTAATATATTTATTTTTCATTTTATAAAGTTTCTTCAAGTAAATCAAATAGAGTAGGCATGTTCATTTTTTCAACCATTGAACGAACATAGAAAAGTCCATCTTTGTAATAATCTGAATTAAGCTCAATTCCGATAGCCTTTCTGTTATGTTTTAAAGCTAAATAAGGGACCGTCATTAATCCACCGAAAGGATCTAATACGACATCATTTTCATTGCTGAATTCAAAAATTAACCTTTCAACAATATCAAACTGCAGTGGGCATACATGCTTTTCCTTTTTCTTTTGGACTTGATTGGCGTTGAGGGTTCTCAATCGGTTGATGTTGGTCCAAACCTTATCGGTTTCCTTTTTGATAGGAAATGTAGATTTTGAGCTTTCCAACTTTCCTTTTTCATCCATAATTTCCAGAAACTTTTGATGTGCTTCATAGTTGTACAACCCTTCATCCTGCCATTTCTTCCAGATTGCCATTATTTTTTCATAACTGCTCATTTTCTGAAGTTCCTCGAATGTTACAAGGCAATTTCCGTTTGAAAGCCATAATCCGGAAGCATCAATCTGCCATTTTCCGCGGGTATATTCTTCTTTAGTTTTTGAAACACGGTTAGGAGCATAGGAATTTCCGGTATTGGTTATTTTCCTGAAGATCAAAACATACTCGTTTGTGCCTTTTCCTAATGAAGTCGCATCCTTGCAGTTTTCGGACCAACCTAATCTGTAGGTCTGTGCATTTTCTGCCACAACATCGGTTAAGATGGTAATTGTTGAAATCAAATGGAATCTTAATTTTAATTTTTCTTGCAATTCTGAAATTGTTAATTCAAAGCCAGATATTACATCCTGAAAAATATCTTTCTGAGATGGAGAAGATTTTATCATTTCACGGAACTTTGCGATCTCATTTTCATAAAATGCAATTTCCTTTTTGATATTTTTTCCGGTAAAGGCATCAATTGTATCAGATGTGAATGATTCTGTTGTTTCGAATGTGGTTCCGTTCTGGTAAGAGTACCTTACACGGTCTTTGACATGGATACAGCACAATCTGCCATCTTCTAAACTGTCATACAACTTTGGAATTAGGAAGTCCATTTGCTCAAAGAATTTCTCATTGCTGTCGTTGTGTCCAAAGTCATTGTAATTATCGGAATATTCATAAAGATTTCCGAAAGGAATGGAGGTTATTACTAAACCTACAGAATTTGATTTAATATCATCCAATGCAATTACACAATCGTTATTGTAAAGAATTGCATTTCCGATTTCAATCTTATCACCTTGATTAAATATTTGTCTTTCCATTTGCATTTTAATTAATTCTGAATTAAGTCCATATTCACGAACTAAAGCGATCATTTCTCGCTGAAGTTCTTTGTGTTTGGCCCACTTTTTAAGAAGCGTTGCAAATACCTCGTCTTCATTATTGGTGTAAATGATATGGATGTTTACCGGCAGGGTTTGGCCAAATCTGTAAATCCTGTGAATTGCCTGGATGAAATCATTGAATTTGTAATCAATTCCCACGAAGATCATATCGCTGCAGTATTCTTGAAAATTACATCCGGATCCTGCGATGCGAGGTTTTGTGATTAAATACTGGAATTTGCCTTCTGAAAAATCCAAAAGTATTTGTTCTTTTTGAGCATTGGTTTGGGAGCCATACACGCTTTTAAAACTTACTCCCCTGGATTTTAACGCTTTTTCCAGTTCATATCTTTCACTTTCCAGATGATGCCAAAGAATGAAATTTTTATCTGGATTAGAATCCAGTATTTCAATCGTTTTTTTAATTCTTTCCGGAATACTTTCCCGCTTCTCTTTTGCTGTATCTAAAAGACTTTTTGTATTGTCTTTGAATAAAACCAGCTTACCGGACTTATTTGTTGAATATTCATCTGAAGTTAAATCTAACCGGTGCTCGATAAAATTCAGTGGAGGCAAATCATACCCTTTATTTTCATACCCTAAATCTGAAGGAGTATTGATAAATACCGCCCAGGTAGAAACCCACTTCCAGAATTCATCTTTTTTGTTTTCCAACAGCTGCAGGTTTCCTGCTTTTTTCGGATCTCGTTTGAAAAATCTTGTTAAAAGATGCCCACGGTCCGCAACCCCTAAATAATCGGCGTAATTTAAAATCTCAATAAAATCATTCGGAGAAGGAGTTGCTGTAGCTACAAATCTGTAAGGAACTTTTTTAAAGTATTTCAAAACATAATTTGTAGTTTCAGTTTTTAGGTTTCTTAATATTGAAGCCTCATCGAATGAAACGCCACTGAAAACTGAAGGATCTATATCGCCCTTTCTAACCCGCTCATAATTGGTGATATATATGGTGTCTGCTCGAAAATTAAATATTCTCGATTCTTGATTTTCAAGAGTATCGATGTACTCATGAACAAAATCATCTTCATATTCGGTTCCGTAATTTTCCTGAACTTTTTGCTCGGCTTGCTGCGTCGCAATATCGTCGGTATCTGTAATGTAAACAATGCTTAAATCTGTTTCGAGCTTTTTATTATCTCGCTTAAATTCCTGAACTACACCTAGGGGGCAAACTATCAAAAATGGCTTGTTTTCCTTGATAATACACTGCTTTCCGATTTCAAGCTGCATCATTGACTTACCCAATCCAAAAGAAGCGAAAATTGCCCTTCTTCCTCCCCTCAGACACCATCTTACAATATCCGGTTGATGTAGGTGTAATTTTGGTGACACCATTTTTACTTCAAATCCGAAGTTTTCAGAAACAATGACTTTATTTTTTAAAAATTCTTCGTATCTCATAATTCTTCAAATTCTAATTCTATTCGGGGAACAGTTCCATAAATTTTTTGACTTTCAACTTTGGCAATTATTGCATCATCGGTAAAAACAATCCCATTTAAAGCATCCATAGTCCCTTTCATAAGGTTATCAGTAAGATCCGGCTTTGTAGTTTTATAAATAATTGATCCTGTTGATAAAGCGTTCATTTTAGCTTTGGTAAAATTCTTCAACGGAGGAAAAACAAATAATACCTTCACTTTGATAGCCTCACTAAAAGGAACGAATTCAGCGGGAAGCTGTGACTTCACATCAAATGCAATATTCCGTTCGTTTTGTACTACTTCTTTTGATTGATACTTTTGCATGAATTGTTGTCCTCCCTTATTTTTTCTTATTGCGAACCTCGCTGACTGTTTTGGCTGTGGAGTTCCTAATATTTTTAGCTTCAGATTCATTTTCTTTATTTTTGGAGTGGTTGTAATTGCTTTTATCTCTTCTGTTTTGGGCGTAAAGCTCTTGGAGAGGCTTTAACCATTCGGGTTTATTTTTTTTTCATTTTTAAGTTTTGAAATTTCTTCTCTCAACTTTTCATTCTCGGATCGGAGTTTCGCATTGTCTGCCCGAAGCTTGAAACATTCATAACTTCTCCTGTTTTTGATCTCGTAAACATTTTCAAGAATAATGCGGACGTAGCTCAATGTATTACTCACGGTTTTCATATCGTGATACCAGGATTTTTTTTGATTTTCTCTCATGGCAAAAACTTCTTTATCCAGTGCTTCTCTGGAACCTGGAATCAGATTGCCTCTAGCCTTTATCATTGCTTTCTCATCGCTTTTATTCAATAAGAATTCGATCATTCCAAAAGCTTTAGTAAGCTTCTCACGGACAATAAACTGTGTCTCTATATCATCCTGAGTTACAACATTATCATTCCATCTGGCCATATAGGCTTTGAAAGCTGCAGCTGTTTCAGAATGGGAAGTCGTCTTCATCGTCATCTTGGAAGTTTCCTGTTGTTGGTTGCGGTGGTCCATTGTCAAATGCTTGTTCTGGTGTAAATCTTAAATTGTGTATATTCAAATTACTTACTGGACTTCGATCATAAAACTTTGTGCAGCTGGCAAAAACGAATTTTGTCACTTCATTTTCAACATAGTCCTCGTAATATCTCCGGCTTTTCCAGTCGAAGTAAATTTCATAAACTCCCCATTTTGCAATCCCTTCCGGCTTTACTTTCAGGATATGGATGTTTGTCTGGTTTTCTTTAACAATTGGACCTATAGAGGGATCATTGTTCGGCTCCGGCCTGTGAACTAAAACCTGAAGCATCGCTTTCCTGTTGTTGTTCTTTCCTCCGTAGAACTCATCTGCCAAAGCCAGCGATTTTTTACGTTTCCCGGTCTTTGGGTCAAAAGTTTTATGAGTGTCCCCTACGTGGTTTACTATGATATCGTACCGGTTATTCTCTTCAGCTTCCAAATTGATCCTATTCAAAACCCTCAATACCTCATCCGCCTTTGGTTCAAAATCATCAACATCGTAAATTGGGTCAATAACAAGGGTGTCAAATTTTATCCCGTAGAACTTCTCGGCTTTTTCCAATTCATTATAGATATTCTCAAGGGTCTGATATTTGGAATCTTTCCGGTTTTGCCTAAAAATGTAGAGTTTATCTAAAAGATAGTGTTCAGCCTCATCGGCCTCAGCTTCTGTCATTGCATAGGGATTCTTAGTTCCATCTGGTCGAATCAGGGAATATGGTTTCCCTTGGTAGAGACCGCAAAAATGGGTAAATACCTTTTCCACATCTCCGGATTCCGTTGTAAATAAAGCCACTTTGAAATTGTGTTTTTCAATCAGCTGCATTACAAGTTCATTTGTGAATTGGGATTTACCATGGTTAGGCTCACCACCAATCAAAATGGTGGTTTTTCTGGATCCCATAATATATTTGCCCTTGTCAAATTGGTTCCATGTGTGAAATCCGAAGTGTACAGGGATCAATTCACCATGTTCGCGTATATGACGCATTTTCCTTTGTACATTACCCTGTAAGTCTATGAAACTCATACATTCCAAACTCCTGCTGGAGCTTCGTTATTTATTGGTTCAACAATTTGCTTAGATTCTGAAGTGTCATTTCCATACTTATCCAGGGTATCAGATCTTGAAAAAAATTCAGGGGTCAGATACTGGCAGCCTGTTCCTTTATGATATTCACTTTGAGGAGCTGTCTTGATTGCTTTTAAAATTGTCTCTTTGGAGTACCCTTCTTTAAGCCTAGCCCGAAAACTTTTTCTTACTTTTTCATTTATTACCTGGAATCCACGCCCGGTTTCTTTGTTTATCAATTGCAAGAGTTTGTTAAAATCAATTTTATCTGATATTGGTTCCTGTGGGGCTTTTGGTGGATCTCCATCACCTTTACCTTCTGATTTTGGTTTTTGATCTTTAGGAATTTTAGGTGGAGAAGACTCGCCGGGAGGCGAAACCGCTCCTTTCTTTTTCTTTCCTTTTATTTCCTTTCCTTTACTTTGTGTACTATTGTTATCATTTATAGAATTAATGTTGACATTAACTTTATTTTTGTAATCATTAATATCAATTAGCATCAATTCTTTAAACATTTCAATGTTTTCTCTCCTTATAACTGCTTCTAAAAATCTACTTTGAATTGCAGACGATGTTAGTATTTGAAACTGATTAAACACGGGCTCATTAAATAACCCCCACTTAACCGACCTCTTAACAATTTCATCGACTAAGCCAACGGATTCACCCATCTTCTTAGCAAACAAAAGTTTCTCTACTTCAGTCCAATTATAGTAGTATCCTTTATCAGCATATATCTTGCAGAAAAGTTTAATCACAACAGCAAAGCCCTTTAAACCAAATTCAGCCTCAACCAGTTCAATTTTATCATCTGAAGCGATATCGGTATCTAATGGGAAATAATCCAATCCTGTTTTTAAAGGTCTTGCCACTTTATTTTATTTTTGAAATGGTACATTCGTGAGCTGCCTCCCATTGTTGGATATGTAATACAATCCTGTAGGAGTTTGCTCTATTTTCATTGTTTCAATTTTCCCGAAGAAATTCACATTTCCTCCCAGATCTACAATCCATGAAGTTTTTTTTGTGCCGTCAGGAAACGTAAATGGTCTCATTGCCCGTCCTACGATCTGGTAGTAGAGTGCCAACGACATTGTACTACGGGCGATAAGGACACATTCTAATTCAGGGTAATCAAAACCGGTAGTAAGTACACCTACGTTTACAACACATTTTATTTTCCCGGATTTAAATTGTGAAAGAATTCTTTCCCGATCTTCTTTTCTGGTAGATCTCGTCAGAATTACAGCTCCTGGAATCCTTTTAGTTACATTTTCAGCTTCTTCAATAAGTGAACAGAAAATAAGAAGGTTCGGTTTTTTAGCCAGTAACCTGCCCGCGTACTTCACAATAATGGAAGGCATATCAATAGATCTGTAATATCTCCTCAAAGACTGTTCTGTGAAATCGGTTCCTGAACTGTTCACCTGAAGCATTGATCTATCCACAACATTAAAAGAGAAATACTCTAATTTGGCCAGATATCCGTTATCGAAAAGCTCACTGTTTTGGATATAGTATAAAACCTCATCAAATACTTTAGGTTTGGTCCTGGTTAAAAATTTCAGTTGAGCGCCCTCTAAAGAATTATGAAGCCTGTAAGGGGTTGCTGTAAGTCCCAATACTTTAGCTTTCGGGAAAGCAGAAATAAACTCTTCGTACATCCCTCCTTTCGGATTTACCAAGTGACACTCATCAATAATTATATGTTCCAGACCTTCAAAAAGGTGCTTTTTATTAATGATGCTGCCGATTGTGCAGAAAGTAACCGGGCCGACCTTTTTCTGACCTGCAGAAGCTGAATAAATTGCAGCTTTAAAGCCTTGACTGATATACTTTGCAAAGTTTTGTTCCAATATCTCTTTGGAGGGCTGAAGTATGATCGTTTTCCCGGTCAATGGAGTAAGCATATTTGCAATGACTACAGATTTACCTGCTCCAGTTGTTAGGATAAGAAGAACGTTCTTTTTTGAGTTGCCCTGGAAGTATCTTATGCCAGCTTCAACCGCTTCCTTTTGATACGGCCTTAAAGTAAATTTCGGCTTTTCATCAATGGTAAATAAATTGGGTGCGTTTTCCTTTACGATTTCAGCTATTGACATATTAATCTACTTTTGCATTTTCAAAATCTTGTTCACTGTCTTCATCTGGGAATTCCATGGAAAGCTGCTCATATTGAGGAGCTGTTTTACCGTTCATATAAGCTTCCACCTGTTCAATTACAGTATCAAGCCTGTTTTTTAACTCCTCAACATACAGATAGTTGCTGTTGTCAAGCTTAATTTTAGGTGTGCTGAATGTAATTGTCCCGACACTTACCACTTTAGATCCGGAAAGAATTACAGATTTGTTTTCTTCGGTTCCGGTAATTTTGAAAGCCGAAACGAAATAGTTATCCAAGTCCTCATGTTCTTCCAATTCCTGAATCGGAGTCTGGTTATTTGACCAGTGAAAAGCTCCATCAACATGTGCAAAGAATACATCTAAAAGCTTAAAAGATTCTAACATATCGTCATGTACAATATGAACCCCTTTCCGGGAAATTTCATCACCTTTCATAAGACCTACAAGCAATTCGTAAGAGTAGGTAAGAAAATGGTCCTTAAGGGATCCTGATTTGATTTCAATTTGCTTTTCTTGATTTACCTGATCAACCAACCACTGTAATTGATCTTCGTTAATTTCGATTGCGTTATTTGACATTTTAATTTATTTTGAAGTGTTAATTTTAAACTGTTTTTAAACTGCTTACATCCGCCAATACAACTCTATTCTCGTAATAGTACCTTAGAATTACTTTATCAGAAATTTTATGTTCAATTGTATTATAGGAATTGATATAAGCGGAACCCCAAGCCTCAACAGTAGCGGAACCCCAAGCCCTAACAGTAGCGGAACCCCAAGCCTCAACAGTAGCGGAACCCCAAGCCTCAACAGTAGCGGAACCCGAAGCCTCAACAGTAGCGGAACCCGAAGCCTCAACAGTAGCGGAACCCCAAGCCTCAACAGTAGCGGAACCCCAAGCCCTAACAGTAGCGGAACCCCAAGCCTCAACAGTAGCGGAACCCCAAG
>NZ_BAAFHL010000012.1:0-69353 GCF_042849955.1 Chryseobacterium barbadense | reverse complement strand
TAGAGTCTTGACGGAGCACACAAAAAAAAAAACCCAACACCCCCCCCCCCCCCCCACCAACACACAAAAACCCGAGACCAAAACCCCCCCCCCCCCCCCCCCCCCCCCCCCCCCCCCCCCCGCCGAGCTTTTATCATCAACTGAATTATTTCTTTTCAGTATCTATTTCTTTTTTCTCTGCTAGCTTTTCAGCAGCATTTTTAGTTGCTTTTTCTCCAAAACGGGTCTCCGTAAATTCTCTTGAAACTGCTGCTTTTTCAAATTTCAATTTTCCGGATAATGTTTCAATGATGAAACCATCTTCCTGAATCTGTGCAATTCTTCCATGAAGGCCGGAAGTAAGCACTACTCTGCTTCCTACTTTCAGATTTTCCTGAAAACTTTTCTCCTGCTTCTGTTTTCTCATTTGTGGTCTTATCATCAAAAAATAAAATCCCACAAACATCACTCCCATCATGATCAGCATCATTGATCCGCCGCCTTGTGGCTGTGCCTGTAAAAAAAGTGTTAACATATTCTTTTAATTAAGGTTGAATATCGGCAGTGAATGTTAATTTAATCGGAGAATTTTCTACGTTTACAAAAACATCTGCATATTTCTGAACGTTTCCGTCGAAATTGGTAGAATCAAAATGTAAAGTAATTTTTCCTTTTTTACCCGGTAAGATAGGTTCTTTCGTAAAATCCGGGGCTGTACATCCGCATCCAGGCTTTACTTCGGAAATTACCAACGGATTAGTACCGGTATTGGTAATCTCATAAACATGTTCTACTTTATCTCCTTTTTTGATTTTTCCGAAATCAAAATTGTTTTCAGATAAAGCGGCAGTGGTTAATGGTTGGGTAGAAGCTGTAGTAGTTACAGGAGCTTCTGCAACCTGGGCACTGTCATGTTGAATAGAACCAGAGGGTAATGTCTCCTGTGTTTCATTAGCTACCTTGTTTTCTTCTTTTTTGCAAGAAACCAATCCAAGGCCTATAATAGACAAAGCGATAATAGATAACGTCTTTTTCATGTGATATTCTGTTAAATTCTGTTTTTATCTTTACAATATTTATCTAAAATTCCATTAATGAAAATATTTGATCTGTCAGTAGCAAATACTTTTGCGATTTCAATATATTCATTAATAATTACTCTTGAAGGAGTCAAAGGAAAATTGTCAAGTTCTGCCATTGCGGTAGACAATATCACTTTGTCCATCAGAGAAACTCTTTCCAAATCCCAGTTTTCCAGTCTTTCTCCTAATTTCTTCTCATTATTCTCCCAGTTATTCAGGGTATCTCTTAAAAGTTTGCTGGCAAAGGTTTTATCATCTTCATCCTTAATCATTTTGATCAGTGTTCGGCTTTCTTCATCTTCCTTCATAAAGCCGATTGTCTTCTGAACCATTGAATTGGAAATATGGATGTCGTCTGACCATGATAACTCCTTGTCTTCGATATAATCATGGAAATCATCATTCTCAGCGATATATCGTAAAAACAGTTTACCAATGAACTTTTGATCATCCTCGAAAGAAGACTCTCCTTCCTTCATGAAATCCTGATAGCGTTTCCCGGCAGTAATCCGTTGAAAAGTTTTTACTAAAAGATCATCATGCAAATCCCACTTCAATTCTTTATGCTGACCTGAGAAGAAAAGTCTTTCCGGATTTTCTTCCAGCTTAGTCAGAATCTGATTGTTAATGAATTTTTGATTAGGATTTATATCTGCTTCAGTCTTGATGAATTTCTTTTTCCCGATTTCAATCTGATGTTCTGCTAATTCTTTAAGTCCCACCAGAAAATTGAGCTGGTAAATATAAAGATGATAGATTTTCTCTATTCCAGAGAACATATTTTTCTCTAAAACATCAAATTTAATAGGGTTCTGGTAGTATGAATACACACTTTCTACCACTTTTTCACGGATTTGTCTTCTTCCTAACATTCAAAGAGCTTTTTATGGGCGCAAAGATACAAAAATTAAAATTGATGAAATTCGTAATCTGTTGGTAATTTTGTAATTTTGTAAAAGTTTATGAAAGCTTTAAAAACTCTGAACCCTTACTTCTGGAAACACAAAATATTATTGTTTTGGGGGTTATTATTTATTATTGCCAGTAATTTCTTCAATATCTATAAAGTTCAGTTCGTTGGAAAATCCGTAGATGAACTTACAAAGAATGGACAGTTAGGATTCAACAGACAGGTTCTGATCTATGTAGCTATTATTGTAGGGTGTTCTCTTCTGACTGGTTTTTTCACTTTCATGATGAGACAAACCATTATTGTTGCTTCAAGAAGAATTGAATATGAACTTAAAAATAAAATCTACAGACATTATCAGGAATTATCTTTAACGGATTATAAGCAAACAACGATTGGAGATTTAATGAATCGTTTAAGTGAAGACGTCGTGGCTGTAAGAATGTATCTTGGGCCGGGAGTGATGTATGTAGTCAATTTAGTGATTTTATTGTTGATTACAAGCATTTATATGGTAAAAACGGATACATCCATGACTTTATGGACATTATTGCCGCTTCCCATTCTTTCTTACTTAATTTTTAAAGTAAGTTCCATTATTAATAAAAAGTCGAAAATCATGCAGAAAAGCCAGTCTGCAATCTCTACTTTTGTTCAGGACAGTTTTTCCGGAATCCGTGTGGTAAAATTCTTCGCCAGAGAAAAATATATTGAAAAAAACTATGGGGTAAAAGTTTCAGATTACCAGGATAAGGCTTTAGATCTGGCTAAAACAGAAGCTTATTTCTTTACCATCATTTTATTCGTTATCGGCCTACTGAACGTTGCCGTTATTTTAATTGGCGGACAAAAATATATTGCAGGAGAATTGAGTGTTGGTAAAATCGCTGACTTTTTCATGTATATTAATATCCTGATCTGGCCGTTCTCATTGGTAGGCTGGGTAACATCCGTTAATCAGAGAGCGGAAGCTTCCATGCAGAGAATTAATGAGTTTTTGGATAAAAAGTCTGAAATCGTTAATACAAATTTTGAAAACTATCCTATTAAAGGTGATATTGAATTTAGAAACGTTTCTTATGTATATCCAAACACCGGGATTAAGGCATTAGATAATTTAAGCTTCACTATTAAAGCAGGAGAATCTTTGGCAATCATGGGAAAAACCGGAAGCGGAAAATCAACCATAGCTTTATTGCTCTGCAGATTAATTGACCCTACGGAAGGAGAAATTCTCATTGATGGTAAAAACCTTAAAGAACATAATTTAGACAATTACAGAAATTTTATTGGATATATTCCGCAGGAAAGCTACCTGTTTTCAGATTCCATTGAGAACAATATCGGCTTCGCCATTGATCATCCATCTCATGAAAAAGTAGTTGAATATGCTACCATTGCTGATGTTCATAAAAACATTGTAGAATTCAAAGAACAGTACAAAACCATGGTTGGAGAGCGTGGGGTGATGCTTTCCGGAGGTCAAAAACAAAGAATTTGTATTGCCAGAGCATTAATTAAAGATCCTAAAATCATTATTTTCGATGATTCACTCTCGGCATTGGATACTGAAACAGAACAGAATATTCTTGAAAATATTGATGCTAAAATTCACAATGCCACATCCATAATTATCACACACAGAGAGTCTAGCGCTCAAAGAGCAAATAAAATGATTAATCTTACCGAAATTACCAATTCTATAACCGCTTAGCCGTTTCTTTTGGAATTGTTAAATAAATCATAAAAAAAATTTTGTGATTAAAAGAAAACTTTTATATTTGTTCTTAACAAGATTAAAAAATATCTAACAATGAGTGAATACAAGGAACGCCATGAAAATGAAATTTTCACGAAGGTGCTAAAAGCAGGGAGAAGAACTTATTTCTTTGATGTGCGCGAGACGAAAGCGGGAGATTATTATCTTACGATTACCGAAAGTAAAAAGAATTTCGGGGAGAATGGAGAAGCTACATTTGAGAAACACAAAATCTATCTTTACAAAGAAGATTTTAAAAGTTTTCAGGAGATGTTCAATGAGTCCACAGAATTCATCATTAATGAAAAGGGTGAAGATGTAATATCTGAGAAGCACGACAAAGACTTTAAAAGCAGATCTTACACTATAGATTCAGACGACGAAGTATAAAACCAGAAAATAGGAAAACATAAAGCATCTTCTCAGATGCTTTTTTTATGGGTATAAACCAATAATGGTTATATTATTTAGTGCTTACAACTTCTTCCCAAAGTTCAATCTTGTTCCCTTCAGCGTCCATAATATGAACAAATTTCCCATAATCATAACTTGTAATCTCATCAAGCACGGTTACTCCGTTTTCCTTTAATTGGTTCACAAGTGCTTCAATATTCTGAACACGGTAGTTGATCATAAAATCTTTTTTTGAAGGGGCAAAATATTCACTTCCATTTTTGAAAGGACTCCATTGCAGGGCATTGATCTCATCCGGATTGTTAATGTTTCTGGATTCAAAAGTAGAACCCCATTGATTAACATCTAATCCCAAATTTTTTGCATACCATTCTCTTGTCTGTTCAGGATTATCAGAAAAAAAGAAAATTCCTCCAATTCCTATTACCTTTGGAGTCGTATCATTTATTGTTTCGTTTTTTTGTTCTTCCATTTTTATTTCTTGTTATTAAGATAAGATTACATTCAAAAAATTTACCCCTTTATTATTTCATATCGTAAACTGTTTTAATTTTCTTGATTCTTTCAAACGCTTCTATAAAATCAGGATTTATTTTTTTCTCTTTTTCCCTCAAAACTTTTTCCCATGTTTTATATTCTGGGTCTGATTCAGATATTTTGTCTAATTCTTTTTCTGCATAGTTTTTTAATTCAAATATATTTTCATATTCTTTAAAAATCATCTCAGCTACATCAATAATACTCCCAACACATCCTTGGGTGTAAATCATTTTTAAGGGAAATTGCCTATAATATTCATAAATAGAAACAACTCTAGGTTCATTTCTTGCTATAAGCTCAAAACAAGAATATAATCTTAAACAGTTACTTGAATTTTTACTAAGAATCAATAAATCCTCATTGGTTAGCTTATTTTTAATCTTCTGAAAAGATAAATAGATTTACTGTCTTCCCCGACAATTCCAACTGAACTCGATTCAGCGTAATCAAGCTTTGCTAAAGGCTGAATTAATTCAAGTTTATCTCCGCTCAATTGGGCCGAAAATAAAACTCCCCAAAGCAGATTTATAAATAATAAAATTCTTTTCATTATTTCATCTGTTATAGTAGTTCGAATTTAATAAAAAGTTTGATAATATTGCTATTCTAAAATATTCAAGATCTAAATGCCATATTGACATTTCATTATTAAGAATCTAATGAGAAAATTAGGATTTTTAAATAAAAAAATCCTGCAATAAATACAGGATTTTTGGGTGAATGATGGGTCTCGAACCCACGACCTTCGGAACCACAATCCGACGCTCTAACCAACTGAGCTACAATCACCGTTTTGTGGTTGCAAATATAGGGATAATATTTAATCTACAAAACAATTCCGTCAAAATTTTTCATTGCAATCAGCTTTTCTGTCGTAAATCCCTCAGCATAAGCTACTCCCGATAATCGTCCTAAATCCTGAGCTCTGTATGTTAAACTTTCAAAGAAGTCCTTTGTAGCAATTGGCGTTACGGGCTCATTGGAATTAGGATTATAAAACTGAGTTTTAAAAGCCATGCAAGCTTCAATTTTTTTATCGAGATGTTCTGATATATCAATAACAAATTCGGGCTGAATATGCTTCCATTGGATGTAATGGAAAATATGTTTAGGCCTCCATACTTCCTGATTTTCGCCTTCTTCCACTGTTTCTATCTTTCTTAAACCCGCCAAAAAACACGCATCTGACACTAATTTCGCTGCTTTTGCATGATCCGGGTGTCTGTCATCAATTGCGTTAGCTAAAACGATCTCCGGGCGGTATTTACGAATCATTTTAACGATCTTCAACTGATACTCCTCTGAATTTACAAGGAAACCATCTTTTAATCCCAGATTCTCTCTTGCAGAGACTCCCAAAATCTTAGCAGAATGGGCGGCTTCTTCTTTCCTGGTTTCTTCTGTCCCCCTTGTTCCCAATTCTCCTTTGGTAAGATCTACAATGACGCATTTTTTTCCTTCTGAAACTAATTTGGCAATAGTACCGCCACATCCTAATTCCACATCATCAGGATGTGCCCCGAATGCAAGTATATCTGTTTTCATATTTTCAAAGATAAGACTTAAAATAAAAACTTCCCAACCATAAGATTGGGAAGTTTAATTATCTATAATTTACAATATAAATTATTTGTTGATCTCTGCATTTAATTTCACTGCATCTTCATAAGTAGGATCTAACTGTAAAGATTTTGCCACGTAATCCTTCGCTTTGGCGATATCTGAGTCTTTGCTCATGTAAGCTACTGCAAAATATGCGTATGCTAACGTTTGTTTATTAGCTTCCATATCAGCAGGCTTTACAGTACTAATGAATTTCTCATATGCTGTTTTTGCCGCATCGTTATTCCCTGCCTGTTGGTAAGAGTAACCTTGGCTGTAATAAGCAGGTGCCCAATCAGGAAGAAGAGCGATCATTTTCTGCCATGTTAAGATAGCACCATTCCAGTTCTTGGCATCCTGATAAGCTGTTGCCAACTTAAACAATGAATCTGAATCCTGAGCATTAGCAGCGACTTTCTTTTTCAGCGCTTCAATTTCAGGAGTCGTTGGTCCCGCATCTACAGAGCCTTGTGTAGCTCCTCCAGCGATATTGGCCAATTCTATATCCCACTTCATTGTTTCATCTTTAGCAGCTTTTGCAATGGCAACTTTTTGCTGAGCTTCCGTAGTTAGAGCTGTTTTTTTAGCAGGATCTTTCTCATCCTTAGCTAATCCCGCAGCGATCAATCCTTGCAATCCCTGATCCGCAGGTTGTACTCTTGATTTATCTGCCTGGGAAACGAAAGTATCCATACTTTGTTTAGCTTCCGCATATTTTCCGTCAGCATATAATTGATAAGCTCTTAACTTGAACTTAATAGGATCATTAATTTTATCAAAGATTTTATCTAATACCTGCTTAGAGTTTGCATAATCTTCATTGGTGAAGTATAGTTTAGCAATTTCTAGCTGTGTATATGGATCCTCATCCGCATATTTCGTATAGTTGATCAGATCCTGAGTCGCTTTCGCATTTTGCTGATATCTAATATCGTAAGCTGCCAAAGCTTTATAAGCCGGTGCATACGTAGCATCTACAGCAATAGCTTTGTCTATATTTTCTTTGGCAAGTTTCCATTGCTGTGCAGCCATCCATAAAGTTCCCATTCTCGTAAATACAGAAGCTTTGTTTTTAGCTGTAGGCAATGCTTTTTCATAAGCACTCATGGCATCACCAGGAAGCTTTTTCAATCTGTAAGCATCTCCTAAAGTGTAATAATAATTAGCAGGTACTCCTTTTTTCTGTGCTTTTTCAACAGCTTTATTCAGAAACTGGATTGCCAGATCAGGGGCATTATTCTTTTCAAATAGAGTTAATGCTTCTGCTGCTCTGAAAAGAACTTCCGCATCTTTTTCTTTAGAATCTGCTACAATCTTTTGAATTTCGGCTACAGCACTTTTATCTCCTTTACCTAATTTTACTGCTGCCAATCCAATTTTATTAAGGTAGCTTTTGCTGTCTGCAGCAAGACCTTTATTAAAATTTTCTGTAGCTGTTGCAAAATCAGGCTCTACTTGTTTTAAGTATGTATTTCCTAAATAAAAATAATTCTCAGCGGTAGGCTCTTTCGCAATCATTTGTGTGAAATTGTTTTTTGCCTGGGCAAATTTATCGCTGTCTACACTATTAATACCATCCTGTAGTGTTTGCGCAAACGCAAAATTGGTAAAAAATACCACTGCCGCTCCAAAAGCAATCTTCTTTACATTCATAATCATTATATCTTTCATTTTATATTTTTCTAAAACTGAATAAATTACACACAATTTTCAGACCAAAATTGTGTATGTGCTTTGGTTAAAGGTTTAATTTAATATTTTTTTAACGCATTTGTACTTCTCTTTTGTACAAATTATAGGGCTGCAGCCCTTCTTTTTCAACAATCATCTGTCCTAATTGAGTACAGGAATAACGGATAAAACCGTTAGCAATACTGAAATTACCTTCGCTGGTTAAAAAATATAAAATCCGCGTAAAAGGATACTTCATTTCACGTAATCCATTAACATCCGGATAATAGTCTTTCCCACCGTTTTCAACTGGTAATATTTTTACCATGTCTCTGAGCTTCTCAGAGGTTTTATCATAAGGTCTGCTGAATGTATTTAACCCAATAACTCCAATTTTATTGGGATATTTATCAAGTTGCTCTATGATATTCTGATTTCCGGAAATAATGGAAAATTTCAGATCTCTGGGCTGTTTCTGGATCTTTTCTGCTACAAAATTCAAATTGCTGGAATTGGTTCCGTCAAAAATGAAATTTTTGTCCTCAGAATTTAATTCATTTTTGATTTCATCCATAGTAATCTTTGTTTTTGGAGAATTTTTAGGTACTACAAAAACAACGGCATCTGCTGCAAACCTTGCAGGCATATATTTCAAGTCTACTTTCTCCTCGTATGCTTTGATTTCCTCTTTGGATAAAGATCTTGACATCACGATAAGCTTTGCTTTATTGTCTAACAAATCCAAAAATCCGAGGTCCTCTTTCTTTGTTTCCACCTTAATATGGGTATCCGGATAATTAATCATATATCCTTCCGTTAAAGCCTGAGTTACGCTTTTGAATGATTCATCCGTAAGAACAGTGAGGTTTCCTTTGCTATATGTGGGAATATTTTCATCTTTCTTCTTCTTGCATCCCAACACGATAAGTATAAAAGAAAGTAGTAATAGTTTACTCTTCATTTTTTGTATTTTTTAATCTGGATATTGCTCTGAAAATTCTGAAAATACCGTAAATTACCAATACAATTCCCAGCGGATAGGCCACCGCAGGTTCCAGAACTATAAAAAAGAATTTATAGGTAATAACGACAATACCCAGGATGATATAAAAAAATCCGGTAACTAATGATAACCAATTGAACATCATGTAACAAAAATACCAAAAAAAATAAAAAAGAGAAGCAATTGCTTCTCTTTTTTATTCGAATTTATATTATATTATTCAAAATTCATAGTGAAAGGTATACTATAGTATGACCTTACCGGTTCCCCGTTCTTTTTACCAGGCTTCCACTTCTTCAGGGTTTTAACCACTCTGATGGCTTCACTGTCAAAATCTCCGTTTCCGGATTTTGAAGTAACCTGTACTCCTGAAACTGAACCGTCTCTCTCAACAACGAATTTTAACTTCGCTGTTAATTTTCCTTCTCCTTCTATACTTGTATCGAAGTTATCTCCAAGGTATCTTCTCAAAGCGTCCATACCACCAGGGTATTCTGCCGATTGGTCTACCACATCATATACTTCATTGGTATTTACAGTCTTCACTTCAGCAGTAGAAGTTTTAGTTCCTGTAGAAGGTGGCGGAGGTGGTGGTGTATAAGCCGGAGCTTTTACCCCTTCCTGATTCTGCAAACCAGTAGTAGTTTCTAACTGCTTTGAAATCGGTGGTGGTGGAGTTTCCACCTTAGGAGCTACCTTAGGTTCCGGAACAACGTTCTGAATTACCTCAATTTTCTCCTCCTCTTTTGGTGGTGGAGGTGGTGGAGGTGGTGCTTCTTCAGGTTGTTCAAGAACTTTATCTTCCTGTAATACATCTACTAAGTTTGCCTCAACTTTGGTTTCCTCCTTCGCATTCATCTGCTTGATTTTCATCACAATGAATGGAGTAGCAACCGCAAGAACAAAGAAAGCTGTACCGATAAGGAAAGATCTAGTAAGCAATTTTGGATAGCTGCTTCTTAAATCATAGGCTCCATACTCCTTATTTCTATGTTCAAATACAATTTCATCTAAAGTAAGATTATTATTGTATGTATTTTCATTTGCCATATCTTTCAATATTTATGGTTAAATTACTTTGCTGCCGGAGCTGGTCCAACTTTTTTCTCATAAATAGCTTTTTCCCATGGCTTCACATCGGTAACCCCGTACTGCTCGCTTTTGGTAATCGCCATTTCATCAAGAATATCAACAAAGTTTTTATATACAGCATCATCAGTAGGCTTGATAATCACAGTAAACTTAGATTTATCAGCTGCTCTGTTTTTTGCATCCTCAATTACTTTTCTAATTCCTTCTCTATCAAAGGTAGTTTCATTAAGATTCTGATCAGTCAGCGTCGTATTATCCTGCTGATGCCAGAAGATCTTATTATCTCTTCCTAATAATAAAGAAATAGAGTTAGAAAGTTTAATTTCCGTATCTGGTGGTTTCTGGTTTTCTTTCGGTTTAGCCGGAAGCCCCAAATCCATAACGTTTGGTTTACTAAATGTAGTGGTGAACATAAAGAAGGTAATCAAAAGAAACCCTAAGTCCACCATCGGAGTCATATCTACACGGGTATTCTGCTTTTTCGAGCGGACCTTGCCGCCTTTCCCGCCATCCTCTTTTACTTGTACTTCTGCCATTTCTAATAATTATTCATTAGGGTTACCTTCTTGTGATGTAATCAACCAAAATTTAAGAAAATCAATGTCTCTTAAACCTTCAAATAAACTTTTAACTTTTGGATATTCAGTTTGAACGTCACCTTTAATGGCTAGTTTATATTCAGGGTTTATTGCTAAACTCTGCTGGATCCAATCTACCAATTGTTTATTTGTACTGTCCATAGGAATCCCTGGAGCTCCTTTAAATGCTTTCTGCTCATCTTCTGGTAAATCCAAATAACTCTTTAACTGCGTCATTGGAACACCAATTGCCTGAACTTTTGTGAATGCTACTTTTTCTGCATCAGTAAACTTAACTCCATATTTTTGTCCCATATTTTCCAATAACTGAATTCTTTCAGTTCCGTTTTCTACAGGCTGGAAGTAAAATTTACCTCCCGGAGTTACATTTACCGACATTAAGCTAGCGTCCGGCAATATTTTTTCTGATATTGAAGATGGCGGTTTTATTTGTTCCACATCAGGTTTTTTAAACTGAGTGGTCAAGATAAAGAACGTAAGTAGTAGGAAAGCAACGTCACACATTGCCGTCATATCCGTAACTACTCCATGTCTTTTTGGTTTGACTCTCGCCATATTGATTGTAAAATTTTAAATTAAACTTCTTTTTATGATGCAAATTCCTTGCTAGAAAATTATTTCTTAGTGGAATTCTGCAAAAGACTGTTGGATGCTCATTGCGATCTCATCGATCTTATAAGTTAATCCGTCAATTTTAGAAGTAAAGAAGTTATAAAGGATGATAGCGATTGCTGAAGTACCAATACCTAAAGCTGTGTTGATCAAGGCTTCAGAGATACCGATTGATAGTGCAGCAGCATCCGGAGTACCACCACCAGAACCTAATGCGAAGAATGCTTTGATCATCCCGATTACCGTTCCTAATAGTGCAACTAATGTAGCCACTGTACCTAAAGTAGAAAGAATCATCATGTTCTTTTCTAACATTGGCATTTCAAGGGTAGTAGCTTCTTCGATTGCCTTGTTAAGAGCTACCATTTTTTGTTCTTTATTTAAAGTAGTGTCGCTAGCTAAAGCTTTGTACGTTGTAAGACCTTCTTTTACTACGTTACCTACTGAACCTTGCTGTCTGTCGCACTCTTCTAAAGCTTCATCCACTTTGTTCTGGTTTAGAAGGCTTCTGATTTTTAATACGAAGTTATCAAGATTTCCAGATCCTGAAGCTTTTCTAAGAACGAAGAAACGCTCGAAAGAGAAAACGATTACAGTGATCATAAACGTAATCAAGATTGGTACGATTGGTCCTCCCATGTAAATAATTCCCATGAAAGACTCAGGGTGAAGTTCTTTTGAAGGTATATCTGCCATTGCTACTGAAGCAGCACCATTTAATCTTGGGTCAGCTTTAAAATTCCCAGGATTACCAAGAACGAATAAATAAATAGCGATACCTATTAATAATAAGATAGGAATAATTAATCCCGGGTTTAACCCTCCTTGCTTTCTAGCAACTACTTGCTCATCATTTTTTGAAACATTCATTTCCATATTTAACTAAATTATATTGTTTTAAATTTTTACAAGGTGTAAATTAAAGGCAAAATTAATTAAAATGCAAGAGACTGAAATAAACATTTTAGTTTTTTTTGACAAAGAAATTTTAATACAATTCCGATATTTCAATTATTTTCTCTTTTTTTGGCAATATTTACTAATTTTTAAAAATACGTTAAAAATTTAAAAATATTCAGCCCTCATTTTTTTTAATTTACCAATGTTAATTTTTTTTTAAATTACTATATTCACGATTCTTTTAGGAACTACAATGATTTTTTTAGGGGTTTTACCTTCTAAAATCTGCTGCATTTTCTCGTCTCCAAGCACCAAGTCTTCAACTTCTTTGGGAGATAATTGAGCGGAAAGTGACAGTTTGAATTTCGTTTTACCGTTTACACTTACCGGATATTCGATTTCATCTTCTACCAAGTAAGCTTCATTCAATACCGGGAACTTTTCAAATTCAATAGAAGTATGGTGCCCTAACAGATTCCAAAGCTCCTCACAGATGTGTGGTGCATAAGGAGAGATGATAACGGATAAAGGTTCCAAAATATTGCGTTTGTTGCATTTTATTTTTTGCAACTCATTCACGGCAATCATAAATGAGGATACCGAAGTATTAAAAGAGAAGTTTTCGATATCAAAAACTACTTTCTTTATTAAGGTATGTAAAACCTTATACTCTTCTTTTGTTGGCTCTTCGTCTGAAACTTCAAAAGTATCTCCATTGAAATATAAGTTCCAGAATTTTTTAAGGAAACCATATACTCCGCTTAATCCCTGAGTGTTCCAAGGCTTGGATTGCTCCAACGGCCCTAAAAACATTTCATACAATCTTAATCCGTCTGCTCCGTATTCTTCACAGATGTCATCAGGATTCACTACGTTGTATTTTGACTTGGACATTTTTTCTACTTCACGATCTGTAATGTATTTGCCGTCTTCTAAAATAAATTCTGCATCTGCATAATCCGGTCTCCATTGTTTGAAAGCTTCTGTGTCCAATTCGTCTGATGTTCCTTTTAATAAAGATACATCCACATGAATTTGCTGTGTCTGATAATCTTTTGCTAAGTTTTTAGATACATATTGATTCGTGCCATCGATTCGGTATACAAATGCACTCATCCCTAAAATCATCCCTTGGTTGATCAATTTCTGGAAAGGTTCATAATGATTGATCCATCCTCTGTCCTTTAAGAACATATTCCAGAAACGGGAATATAATAAGTGTCCTGTTGCGTGTTCACTACCTCCAATATATAAATCTACCTGTCCCCAATAATCTGACAGATCCTTCGCACAAAATTCTCCGTCATTCTGAGGATCCATATATCTTAAGAAATACCATGAGCTTCCTGCCCAACCCGGCATGGTGGAAAGCTCTAACGGGAAAACCGTTTTCTCATCAATTAAATCTGTAGACACTACTTTTTGGTTGGCTTCATCCCACGCAAAAGTTTTCGCATTTCCTAATGGTGGATCTCCGTCTTCAGTCGGCAAGTATTTTTCAACTTCCGGAAGTTCTAATGGCAGAGCTGAAACGGGTAATGTATAAGGCATACTATCCTTATAATATATAGGAACCGGTTCCCCCCAATAACGTTGTCTTGAAAAAATAGCATCTCTTTGCTTATAATTTACCGTTCCGAAACCTATTCTTCTGTTTACAATTTCTTCAATGATTTTTGTTTTAGCCTCTTCATAGCCTAATCCGTTCAAGAAATCTGAGTTGATGCAAACACTGGTTTTAGAATCAAATGATTTTTCCTGAACATCTTCATCGGTTTCAACCACTTTCTTAATTTCCAATCCGAATTTTTTCGCAAATCTGTGATCGCGTTCATCGTGAGCAGGAACGGCCATTACGGCACCTGTTCCATATCCCATCAAAACATAATCTGAAATATAGATCGGCATTTTTTCATTACTGAACGGATTGATTGCATAACTTCCGGTGAAAGCTCCTGAAACGGTTTTCACATCTGCCAAACGGTCTCTTTCTGTTTTCTTGGAAGTTTCTTCAATATAATGATCTACTTCTGCTTTTTGAGCTTCTGTAGTAATAGTATCCACTAAAGGATTTTCTGGAGCCAATACCATAAAGGTAGCTCCAAAAATAGTATCCGGTCTTGTGGTGAACACTTCGATTACCTCATCTTGATTTTCCACCTTAAATGTCACCTGTGCTCCCTGGGATTTTCCAATCCAATATTCCTGGGAATCTTTTAGAGGTTGTGGCCAGTCTAATGTTTTAAGACCTTGTAATAATCTTTCAGAATATGCAGAGATTCTCATACTCCATTGCATCATTTTCTTTTGATATACAGGGAATCCTCCTCTCTCTGACTTTCCGTCTTTCACCTCATCGTTTGCCAATACTGTTCCTAAAGCAGGACACCAGTTGACAGTTGTCTCTGCTCTGTAGGCTAAACGGTAATTTAATAAAATATCTTCTTTATCAAGATCAGAAGCATTGTTCCACTCTTCTGCAGTGAAGTTCAATTCATCATTTTGATTGGCATTTAAGCCTTCTGTTCCTTTTTCTTTAAAATGCTGAATCAATGTTTCTATAGATTCTGCCTTGTCTGTACTTTTATTGTACCATGAGTGAAACAGCTGGATAAAAATCCATTGTGTCCATTTATAATAGGAAGCATCAGAAGTTCTCACTTCTCGGCTCCAATCGAAAGAGAATCCGATTTTTCTTAACTGTTCCTCATATCTGGTAATATTCTGTTCCGTAGTAATAGCGGGATGCTGTCCTGTCTGGATGGCATATTGTTCAGCAGGTAGCCCAAAGCTATCGTAGCCTATCGGGTGCAGTACATTGAAACCCTGATGTCTTTTATATCTTGCATAAATATCCGATGCAATATATCCCAGCGGATGCCCTACGTGAAGACCAGCTCCTGAAGGATATGGAAACATATCAAGAACATAAAATTTAGGTTTATCTGTGTTATTGGAAGTTTTATAGGTTTGATTTTCTTCCCAATATTTCTGCCACTTTTTTTCTATCTGCTGATGATCGTAAAACACTTTTTATAATTAGATGTTAGATGTTAGACTTTAGGTATAGATTTTCTTTATAATTGAAAACTCCACAAAAATAAAGATTTTAAAAGAAATGGAACTTTAATTTTCAATTAATATAGTTCATAAAAAAGTCCCACCCGAAGATGAGACCTTATTATTATTTACATTCTGCTTATTATTGAGGAATTCTCTTTAATGTATAAGTCACTGAATGGTATTCATTAGGATCTGTAGTATCTTCAATGGTAAGATTCAACGTAGTTTCATTGAGGGTCATCACTTTTCCTTTATCCGGGGTTACAATTCCCTGATACTTTATCTGTACAGCTTTACTACTTTTATCATAAGTATATGTAAGGTTACGCTCAAAAGTGGTATCACATTGACCTGGAGTTGCGCTGTCTCCCTTGTCCGTTCTTTTTCCCGTCCCTCCTTCTGCGAATACCCATCTTCCTTCTTTCTGACAGGTTGTGTAGGTAATTTCATCGGAAACACCTGCTCCTCCTACAGGAACCGTTGTAATCACTTCTTTAATGGGCTGCCAAGTTCCTACTAATGGATATTCAATGGTAGTATTATCGTCATCATCATTACATCCAGTAGCTACAAATAATGATAAACCCGCAAATAGTAATGCTAATTTCTTCATATATCAAATTTTTCAATCGCTAAAATTATAATTTTTTTGATTTAGTTGATAGTTTTTTGTGAAAAATTATTTCAAAAACAAATATTTCTATATATAATCAAAGAATTAAACTTAAAATTCTCCTTATTCATCAAACATTCCGGGTGTATATTATCCCTCTATTTTAATTAAAAAGCTATTTTTGCACAAACAATACAAATGCAAGACATAACGAAAAATAATTTTGACTTTTTACGTGTTCTCCTCGCTTTCATCGTATTTCTCGGGCATTTGGGTACTTTAAGCGCCTCTAAAGAGCTTAAAATTCTTGAAAACAGCCCTATAGAAATTGCCGTTTTTGGTTTCTTTATTGTCAGTGGATTTCTTATTGCCAGAAGTTACGACAGATCATCCAGCTTAAAAAGTTACCTGAAAAAGAGAATCAACAGGATTGTTCCCGCTTATTTACTGGTTATTTTTTTATGTGCAATCCTGTTAAGCTTAATAAGCACCTACTCTTTTACAGAATATTTCAGCAACCCGCAGGTTTACAAATATCTTTTCTGGAATTCTTTATTCTTAAATTTTAAAGCACCCTGGCTTCCCGGAGTTTTCGGAAATCAGGCTGTGAATGGCGCTTTATGGACACTTAAGGTGGAAATGTGTTATTATTTTTGTGTTCCGTTATTGTTTTTGCTTTTTGGAAAAAACAACAAATACAGAAACCTGAGCCTGATTATCATCTATTTTTTATCTTTGGTATATCTTAATTATTTTGAGTCATTAGATAAAATTTCAATATCCAAACAAATTCCGGGGGTACTGTGCTATTTTATTCCGGGAATGCTGATCTACTTCAATTTCGATAAGTTTATTCAACATAAGAATGTACTTTTTATCATTGCAATGCTTACCGTATGGATCGATTTGATTTTTGATATCAAGCTGGTTTCTCCTGCTATGCTTGCCATCATTGTCTTATATATTGCTTATTCCTTCAAATTTTTAAATAACTTCGGGAAGTATGGTGATTTCACCTATGGTATTTATATTTTCCATTTCCCCATAATCCGGACTTTTACTGCTTTAGGACTCTTTGCCCAGTATAATCCTTATATTATGGCTATATTTTGTGCATTGCTTGTCATAGCAATAGGAGTTGCTTCATGGCATTTATATGAAAAAAGATTTTTATAATTTTGCTAAGTAGAAAACACCTAATGAAAGATCTTGTTTCCATTATTACTCCCTCCTATAATTCTGCCGAGTTTATCGAAGAAACCATTCAATCTGTCCTGAACCAGACCTATGAACACTGGGAATGGCTGATCACGGATGATCTTTCTAAAGACAATACGGTAGAAATCATCAGAAAATATAACGATCCGAGAATAAAGCTTCATGTTCTGGAAAAAAATGGCGGCGCAGGCAATGCAAGAAATAAGAGCCTTGAAAGGGCACAAGGAAGATATATTGCCTTCCTGGATTCTGATGATTACTGGTATCCGGATTATTTGAAAACCATGACTGATTATATGCAGGATCACCAGGTAGAACTTGTATATTGTAATTATTCAAGATGTAATGAACAATTGCAACCTGTGCTAAAAGATTTTCAGGCAGATAAAATCGTGACTTTTTCCAATCTTTTGAAAACCTGCAGACTGGCTCCGGTTTCTACGATGTATGACACCAAAAGAACCGGTAAATTTTTATTCCCGATAAAAAGCAAACGTGAGGATCATGTAATGTGGCTGAACCTACTTAAGGAAATTCCGGAAGGTCATCCTGTGAAGCAAACCCTTGCCAAATACAGGATGCGTGAAAACAGTGTTTCCCGAAAGAAAAAGAATATCATAATAGATCAATATCTGGTCTATAAAGATTTTATGGGATTTTCTACATTAAAATCCTTGTACTATACAATCAATTGGGCAATGAACGGGTTTATGAAATATTCTAAGATTTTTAATTGATGGAATATTCAAAAGAGTTTAAAGCGGCTTTAAGTAACTTTTCTTCCATAGAAAAAGACCGCCTTATTTTCAGGTTACTGAAAAAGGATAAGCTTTTATCTAAAAAATTGTATTTTGAACTTATTGATCAGGAAACTACGGATGACAAGCGGAATGCCATGGAAGAAAATATCCGTGAAAAAGTTCTGTTGTCTTCGAAGTATATCGGAAACTCAAAATATTTCCTGAGCATTATCCGAAAAATCAGCGCTGAAATTACGGAACATGTAAAGATTACCACCGATAAGTTCGGTGATGCATCTCTCAACATCTTACTGATTAACAATATTTTAGCATACAACACAGAGCTTAGCCACCAAAGGTTTGACAATGTTTATAAGCTGTACATTTATATCATCAATAAGATTTTTAAAGCTTTGATTTTAATTAAAAAATTAGATGAAGATTATTGGATGGAAATTGATGAATTGTTGGGCGAACTGCATCAGAAAATAAACAACAATCATTATTTGCTGAAGCTTTGCACGAATAACAGCTTAGATCTTACTTGGCTGAAATGCGAAAATATTCCGGACAATATAGATCTGATTGTGAAGGAAATCAAGAATCAGGGATATTTAAGATAGTATTTTTTCTAAAATAAGTTTGGTGGAGTTGGGTTTTTCATCTACAAACTTTCTGGCATTTTCCGACATGGATTTCAACGTTTCATTATCGTTCAACAGAAAAAAAATAAATTCCGCCGCCATTCCTTCTTTCTCAAAGGATTTTCCGCCGTCTACAGAAATCAGCTCATCTGCTTCAGGATTTTTCCGGTAATGGTTTCCAAAAACCACAGGCACACCAAATGTTGCTGCTTCCAGGATGTTATGTAATCCAGCTTCATGAAAGCCACCACCTACAACAGCAATATCTGCATAAGAATACAGCTTTGACAATAAACCTATGCTATCAATAATTAAAACTCTTGAATTAAAGGTTGGGCTATGATTTCGGCTCACCTCACTGTATAATAATGCATCCGGAAGAATTTGTTTCAGGTTCTCAACCCTTTTTAAATCGTGAGGAGCAACAATAATTCTTACATAAGGATTGCCTTTCACCACATCTTCAGCAATTTTTTCTTCCGCATGCCATGAACTTCCAAAAATCACAGCTTTCTCATTTCCGATAAATTCTTTGATGAAATCTACATGGTTATCCCTTTCTTTCAACTGCTTTACACGGTCAAATCTTGTATCACCTGCAACAGAAGATTGGGTAAGGCCTATACTTCTGGCCCATAAAAAAGATTCTTTCGTCTGATGAAAAAACCAGTCTATATTGTTCTGTAGCTGCTTTACCAACCATTTTCCGTACGAAGTAAAAAAAGCCTGCCTGTCATAAAACAAAGCGGAAATAACATATGTTTTTACATTCTGTTTCTTTAATGCCTCCAGAAGATTGTACCAGTAGTCATATTTCACTGTAAAAAACAGCTCTGTATGAAATTGTGAAACAAAGTGCTGAATGTTACGCTTTTTATCAAATGGCAGATAACAGATCACATCTGCCAGGTGTTTCTTTTTAATCACATTTTCGTATCCGGAAGGCGAGAAAAACGTTATCAGAATCTTATGTTGGGGGAACCGTTCCTTTAACTTTTCCAACACAGGAAGCCCTTGTTCGTATTCTCCTAAGCTGGCCGCATGCATCCAGATAACTCTGTCGGATGTTGAAAATGCCGATTTTACTAAATGTAAGGATTGTTTCCTCCCTTCCACTCCTTTTTTTGTTTTTTCATTGAACCATGAGAAAACTTTCATTCCAAAGATCAGGAGATTGATGAATATGTTATAAAGAAAGGACATTTTAGCTATTATTGGGTTTCAATTCTGTCGTTATTCGTAGAAGGACTGGAAATAACCAGAAATTCCAGATCTTCTGAAGTTTCATTGGAAATTTTGTGTCCGGATCCGGGTAAGATGGAAATACTTTCACCAGTTTTGACGAAAACTTTTTCATCATTCAGATAAAAAACGGCATCCCCTTTCAAAATATAGAAGAATTGTTCCGCATACTCATGGAAATGAAGTTTTTCCGAAGTTCCGGATGGCATTTTCTCCTGCTTTACGGATAAGTTCTGAGCATCCCTAAGAACCCAGCTATCACAGCCGTCCCCCCAAATATAATGCTCAGAATTTTTTTTTGAATGTATCATTGCCGGTTTAAGATTTCTCAGATTTCCCTTTTTTAATCATCAGAAATATATTCACCCCAATCACAATAAATAAAAGGCTTAATAAAACAAAGACAGTATTCGTCATTTCTTTCAGTTTTCCCTGAGCAACCCAAACACTTTCTACAATCGCATCTGCAAATAAAAGTAAAACGGGAAGCAATATGCTGTACATAAGCCGCTTTAAACTTTCTTTGTTCCGATAGCTATCGGGAACATTCAGCAAAGGGGAGCCCGGATCTTTTGGAATTCCCACCAATAGTAAAAATATAAAAGTTGCCACAGCGGGTAAAAACCAGATCGCTCTCTTTTCACTTTCGCCGTCTACACTTCCGTTTACAGCGAAATGAGAAGGTACTGTTTCAGGTAAACCGGCATATTCTATTCCTATAAATACCCAAATAGAAATAAGCAAAAGAATATTTACGGTTAACAATACACTGGAAATTTTCATAATCAAAGAACGTTTTTAATCACTCTTAGCTTATGAGTGTGCTTATTCAGTTCTTTATTAAAGATCCCTGTGGAGTCCAATGTATCTATCCTTACTTTTCCTGATGCATGGATGATTTTCTGATTATCCAGCATAATTCCCACATGAATAATCCTGCCTTCAGCATTTTCAAAAAAGGCCAAATCCCCCGGTTGGCTTTCTTCCACAAAGCTCAATGCTTCTCCCACCTCAGCCTGCTGATAGGTATCTCTGGGAAGTTTAATATTGTGGATCTTATATACCAATTGTGTAAATCCGGAGCAGTCTACCGCAAAAAAACTTTTTCCACCCCACAAATACGGAACGTTGATGAATTCTTTCGCTGTTAGTGCAATACTTTCCCGAACATCATGACTTCGCCTTGACGCTACTACAGGAAACTCTACTTCAGAGCCCATGGAAAGCAGGATTTTCCCGTCATTCATAATTACAGAAGAAAAGTCTTCGGTAACAACCGTCACTTTTCTTTTAGACAGCTCTTCATCGGTTACCGGCTTTATTTGTTTGGTGTCCATCCAGCCTTCATAACCATCATAGTGCATCTTTATTTTAGTCCAGTTTTTATCTACTTCCAAAATATCCGCACTTTCTCCAAACAATATTTCCGTAACGATTTCCGCCTTGTCAGAATTTTCCGCACGAACCGGTGCTACCGTAACTATACAAATTCCTTTATTCATTAATTATCTATTAAAAGATTGAATGATTTAAAGATTAAAAAAATTAGAGACAGGTGAATCTTTATTTTAATCTTTGAATATTAATTACTTCCTCCTAAGGAAGTTCACTCCGTCACGCAAAGGTAAAATAAGATTTTCAAAATCATCATCCTTTGCGATCAAATCATTCAGTTCTTTGATGATTTGAGTTGATTTCTGCTTAGGATTTTCTTCCAGCACTTTTCCATACCAGAGAACGTTATCAAACATGACCACCGATCCGGATTTTGTTCTGGGCTTGATCAGCTTAAAATATTCCACATAATTTTCCTTATCTGCATCTATAAAAACAAGATCAAAAACCTCATCAGTTTCCCGCAGAAATTCTTTAGCATCCTGCAATTTGAAATTAATCTGAGCAGAATATTTACTCTCGCCAAAATACTTTTCAGGCAGATAAGCCAGATCTTCATTCACATCCAAGGTAGTTATTTTACCTCCTTCAGCAAGTCCTTCTGTCAGACAAAGAGTTGCATATCCGGTAAAAGTGCCTATTTCTAATACGTTTTGAGGCTTTACCATCTGAGAGATCATTGTTAAAAGTCTTCCCTGCTGATATCCTGAAATCATATGCGGCTGTGTAGTCTTCTGAAAGGTCTCCCTTCGCAGTTTCCGAAGAATTTCCGGCTCAGAAGAAGCATGAGTTTCCAGATATCTGTCCATTTCCGGATTTTTTTCTTCGAAAAAGCTCATAAAATTTTTATTTAAACAAACTTAAGAATTTTTAAAATTTATTTTAGCTTTTGTTACCCTAACATTACTTAGTCATATAAACATTTTATCAACAACAAAGGGAGAAATTAATCTCCCCTTTGTTAGACAGCTCTACACTTTTTACATGTAGAAAAATTATACATTATATTGCTATGCAATATTGTCTTGGTCCACCACACATCCAGCCAGGGCAGCAATCGCTGTCAGTATAGCAAATAATTATTGGATTGCAATCATCAGATGCTCCCTTTACGGTTTTCATTTCTTTTCTTGAAAGTTTTTTTAAATTTTTCATATCATTTTGATTTAGTTTTAATTCCTACTCTTTAGATTTTCGGACACCTCTATATTATTTCCTTTTAATGGGAATTAAATATACATATTATTTTACTAATCAAACAATTACTCAAATAACTTATTTACCACACTAACATTATCCTTTAAAAACTATTCAAAAAAACTACCGTAAAAACACGGATAGTTTTATAAGGATTTCTTAAATATCTTTGCTGCAAACAAACTAAGAACAGAAAATAATTATGGATGCTCAAAAAACTGTTAAAAAGAAAACTAAAAATCAAATAATCAGAAAAAATTATCCTTCGAATCTTACTTCGCCTGAAAACACAACAGAAATATCCAATTCATTTTTTCACAGAATTATTTCTTTACTCAAAAAAGAAGAATTAATTTAATTGAAAAAATAATCCCGGAAAATTCCGGGATTATTTTTTATTGTGAACAGATCATTTATTTCTTCGGAGCAATGTCCATAAGTTTCATGAATTCATCAAGCTTAGGCATAATGATAATTTCTGTTCTTCTGTTTTCAGCTCTTCCGGAAACACTCATATTGGTTGCTTTGGGATTGTACTCAGAACGCCCTCCAGCTGTAATTCTTGAAGGGTCTACTCCAAACTGTGTCTGTAAGATCTTAGCAATTGCTGTACCTCTTAAAGCTGAAAGATCCCAGTTATCTCTTGGCAGATTCGCAGAATTTAACGGTGCATTATCCGTATTTCCTTCAATTAATACCGAATATTTATCATAATCATTGATCACCTTAGCCACTTTGCCCAGAACTTCCTGTGCAGCAGGCAATACATTGTAATCTCCTGTTTTATATAGCATTTTATCTGAAAGAGAGATCATCACAACACCTTTAAGAACTTTTACCTGAACATCATCATCGGCTACATTATCCAAAGATCTTTTCAGTTTGTTGGATAAAGCCAGATTTAAGCTATCATTTTTAGCATTGCTTGAAATCAATTGTTTAATATAAGAATTAGAAGCATTGATTTCACCTACCAGCTTATCAATATTCGCTGAACTCTTGCCACTGTTGGCCAGACATGCATCCAAAGACGATTTTAATGCATCATGCTGACTTTTCAATAGATTGTTTTCACCCGACAATGCAGAGTTCTGAGCTTTTAAATCCTGAATTTCCCGTTGTCTTTCACCAATATTTTCAATACACTGCTTATAATTGGTATTTAAAGCATCATATTGCTTTTTACTGATACAAGATGTCATTCCCAACACCATTGCAGAAACTGCTAAAATTTTAAATATCTTCATAAGTAATCTGTTTTAGACGAATCAAAGTTAGGGAAATTCAATTGAATTATATGGATTATCTTTGCATAAAAGAAATTCTACATCTCCATGCTGGAAAGGAAAAGTTTCAAAAATGAGCTAAAGGGACTTATTAGTTCTCCTGAAAATCACGCCTATCTTTTGGCGGTGAGCGGGGGTGCCGATTCTATGGTTTTAGCTTCATTGTTTTTGGAAATTCGGGATTCGGGGGGCGAGTTTCAGGTGGCTCATGTTAACTATAAGCTTCGTGGAGAAGATGCTGACCTGGATCAAAAAACCGTTCAGGATTTCTGTGAAAAGCATCATATCCGATTCCATCTATACGAAGTCTCAGAGATAGATCAAAAGCCTGAAAATTCCATTCAACTTTGGGCGAGAGAAATCCGATATGCTTTTTTTAAACAAATCCAGCACAATGAAAAGCTTGAGTTTCTGGTTACCGCCCATCATCTGAACGACCAGCTTGAAACATTCATCATCAATCTCTCAAAAGCATCGGGAATTAAAGGGCTATCCGGAATACCTGCCAATGACAATAAGATTCTGCGTCCACTTTTAGCGTTTTCAAAGCAGGAAATTTATGAGTTTGCTCAAACAAATGCTATTGAATACCGTGAGGATGTTTCCAATAAAAAAAATGACTATTTAAGAAATAAAATCCGGAATGAAATTGTCCCGAAGCTTTTAGAAACTAATGATCATTTTCTGGAAAATTTCAAAAAAAGCATGTCTTATCTGAATCAAACGAAAGATTTCGTTCAACAGCAGGTCAGAAAGACGGAAAAAAAAATTTCGACATTTAACCATGACCATATTATCTTATCCAAAGAAAAACTTTCTCGGGAAAACAGTTTTGTACAATTCGAGATCTTAAAAAAATACGGTTTTGATCAGGAAGAAGAAATTCTTAAAATCTTCAGGGCTGAAAACGGAAGCTCTTTTTTTTCCAGAGATTTCGAATTGAAAACCGGAAGAGATGAACTGATTTTATTCGACAGAAATGTAAAAAATACTCCCAAGGAGGAAATAGTCCTTATTGGAAATTTTGATTTTTCGGAAAATCAGATCAATATCAATCTTAAGGATCTTATGGAAGATATTGAAGAAATCAATAAGGATTTTGAATGGGATTTTGATGCTGAGAAACTGCATTTCCCATTGCAATTAAGAAAACAACAGGAAGGGGATGTTTTTTATCCGTCCGGGTTTTCCGGCAAAAAGAAGGTCTCTAAATTTTTTAGGGACGAAAAATTATCTATTTTAGCAAAGCAAAAAATCTGGTTGCTGACGGACAGTAATAATGCGGTTCTTGGTGTTATTCCTTTCCGACAGGACAGAAGATACGCGAAGGATGAGAAAACGAAATATATTCTCAAAATTTTTAATGAAAAGTAAAATGAAATTCAGAAACTGGTTTTTATTAATCCTGTTATTCTTATTCTCAGGAATCAATGCACAAATAAAAAATCCTGTAAAATTTAAATTCACAATCAACGATTTAGGTAACAATCAGTATGAAGCTGTTTTGAATGCTACCATGGAAAGCGGATGGCATATTTATTCCAAAGATCTTCCGCCGGATACCGGAATCCCGACTGAATATAAAGTTTCAGGACAAAATATAGAGCTGGTCGGAAAGTTTACCGAAGTAGGGAAAAAGCATGAAGAATTTTCCGAAGCTTTTGGAGGTACAATTGTGTATTACTCTAATACGGCCGGTTTCAAACAAAAATTTAAACTAAAAGATCCTGCAAAACCGGCGGATATAACTTCAGAGATCACCTATCAGACTTGTGATGACAGGGTTTGTTTAGCTCCAAACACCTTAGAATTCAATCAAAAAGTAACTCCAAAAGGAGCTCCGGAAGAAACAGAAGAGACTCAAACAGAGACCACAAAAGATTCTGTAAAATCTGCGGAAGTAACAGTTGTAGCTCCTGCGAATGCCACGGTAACCGTTACTGAAAACTCGCAACTTGATCCAAAGCAATTAAAGATTGAAACCTTGGATTTCAAAAAGCCTTTAACCAACTGTGGAACAACTTCTGAAAAGGTGGATGAAAACTACTGGACGTACTTGTTCTTAGGATTTATCGGAGGTTTGATCGCTTTACTGACGCCTTGTGTTTTCCCTATGATCCCTTTAACAGTTTCGTTCTTTACCAAAGGAAATAAAAACAAGGCAAAAGGAAAAAGAGATGCCCTTATTTATGGTTTTTTCATCCTTTTAATTTTTGTTTTACTAAGTGTACCCTTCCATTTGATCGACGGAATTGCAGGAAATATTTTCAATGAAATTTCTACAAGCGTATGGCTGAATATCGTATTCTTTATCATATTTATTTTCTTTGCCGGAAGTTTTTTCGGATATTATGATATTACGCTGCCTAGCTCTATTGCCAATAAATCTTCTAAAGCAGAAGAAGCGGGCGGGTTGATCGGTATTTTCTTTATGGCATTGACTCTGGTAATTGTTTCCTTCTCTTGTACAGGTCCTATTTTGGGAAGCTTATTGGGAAGTGCTGTGACGGGTTCTGCAAACGTTCCGATGCTGCTTACTTTTGCGTTGGCCGGATTCGGATTGGCCTGGGCTATTGTTTTCGGACTATTAGCATTATTCCCGCAAGCTTTACAAAGTCTGCCTAAATCCGGAGGATGGATGAATACCGTAAAAGTAGTTCTTGGTTTTGTGGAACTGGCTTTAGCATTGAAATTCTTGTCCAAAGCAGATCTGGTTTCTAAAACATTCTTATTAAAAAGAGAATTGTTCATTGTCATCTGGATCATCATTGCAATTGGATTGGCTTTATATTTGTTCGGATTGATCAGGTTCCCACATGATGATAAAAAACCTAAAATTTCTATTACCAGAAAAATCTTAGGCGCTTTGGGAATTGGTTTTGTGATCTACCTGATCCAGGGTTTAATTCCTTCAGACCGTCCAAAGCTTCAGTTATTAAGTGGAATCTTGCCTCCCTTGAATGTGAGCTATTTCCATGATGAGAAAGATGGGATTTTAGGAATGCATCCTGAACATGATTTCTTTAAAGCCATTCAAATTGCCAAACAGGAGAACAAACCCATTCTAATAGATTTCACAGGATACGGCTGTGAAAACTGTAGGAAAATGGAGGAATTTGTATGGAGTGAGCCGGATATCCTTCCTATTCTTCAAAATGACGTGGTTTTGGCTTCTCTTTACGTTGATGATAAAGAAGAGCTTCCTGAAGATCAGCAAACCAAAATTGATCTTGGAGACGGACAGGTGAAGAAAGTAAAAACGATCGGTGACAGATGGAGCCTGTTCCAACAGGTGAATTTCAACAATAACTCCCAGCCTCATTATGTTCTCGTAACTCCTGATGGTAAAGTAATCAATACTCCGGTTTCAGGATATATGCCTAAAGAGGATTTTAAGAAATTCTTAGAATGTGGAGTTAATTATTTCAAAAACAATAAATAATTTCACCAAAATATATTTAAAAAACTCATACTGAAAAGTGTGAGTTTTTTGTTTTGTTTAATAGAATCCGTTCAAATTTTCAATTATTTATTAAGATATGAATAAATTTATTTAAATTTAGCTAACCAACATTAATTTAAATACTTATGAAATATTTAAAATCTATTCTTTTAATTTTATTGCTTTCATCAGTTGCAAAATCTCAGATTCCTACCATCCAATGGCAAAAATCTTTTGGGGGATCAAATAACGAAACTGCAAAATCTATTATACAAACTCCGGACGGAGGATACATCACTGCTGGATTTTCAAAATCTTCTGATGGAAATGCAACCATAAATCAGGGAGATAATGATTTCTGGGTAGTGAAAATGGATGCTTTAGGAACTTTTCAGTGGCAAAAGTCTCTTGGCGGATCTGGCGACGATCAGGCAAACTCCATCTGTACTACCTCAGACGGAGGATATGTTATCGCAGGATTCACCAACTCCTCTAATGGAGACATTACCCTGAACAAAGGATCTTCAGATTACTGGATTGTAAAACTAGATGCACTCGGAAATATAGTCTGGCAAAAAACATATGGTGGTCAAGCTCCAGACATTGCAACCTCTGTGAAGCAAACTACCGACGGAGGATATATCGTAACTGGATATTCGAGTTCAAGCAATGGAGACATTACCGGAAATCACAGTCAAAACACAACCGATTACTGGGTAGTAAAATTAGACTCTTCAGGAAATTTACAATGGCAAAAAGCTCTTGGTGGAACCAGTAATGAAAGGGCTTTTGAAATTCAGCAGACTAGTGACGGAGGGTATATTGTATCGGGAGATACCTATTCTTCAAACAGCGGAGACGTATCTAGTGCCGCTCTCGGATCAGGACGAGATTTTTGGATTGTAAAACTCGGAAATACGGGTAACATTACATGGGAAAAACGTTTCGGTGGTTCAGGAGAGGATAATGCTTATTCCATACATCAAACTTCGGACAGCGGTTACATTGTATCGGGTACTACTACTTCTATCAATGGAAATATAAGTTTTAATAACGGACAAGGAGATTTCTGGATTATTAAGCTGGATGCATTAGGTAATCTACAATGGGAAAAAGCCTTGGGAAGCGTCACTTATGATCAGGCTTATTCAGTAAAACAAACCCCGGACGGAAACTATATCGCTACAGGATACCTCTCTTCAAATACCGGAGTTGCCGAATCTGAGCCTTTAGCTTCTACACAATATTGGATAGTAAAATTAGACACTTTAGGAAACTTATTATGGCATAAATCATATGGTGGAAGTGGAAACGAGGCAGCTTATAGCATTATTTCTACCACAGATGGTGGATTAGCTGTAGCAGGATATTCAAACACAAATCCCAATAACGGGGATGTTACCGGAAACCATGGACAACTTGATTTTTGGATTCTAAAGTTAAGCGGATCTAAAGAATTAGGAACCATGGAGAATAATGCTCCTGAAAAACCAATATTGTATCCTAACCCGACAAAAGATTTTGTCCATATCAATCATCTTCCGAAAGAAAGCATAGTGACTATTTTTGATGGTGCAGGAAGAAAGGTTTTCAGCAAAAAATATTCTCAGACAAATATTTCCATTGAAACCTCAACATTTGCAAGCGGAGTGTATATCGTTCAAATTAACAGTGAAGAAAAAAGTATTCTTTCTGAAAAATTAATTATCAAAAAATAAATTTCCACATTCTTAAAATATTATAAAACCTTATGAATTTTTATTTTCATGAGGTTTTTATGTATTAAATAACCAATAAAACAAATTATTTGTTGTCATTTTTAAATTTTAGGCATCAACTTTGTATTGATTCCCATAATCACGTACCGTTTAACATTTAAAAATATAAATTATGGCTGAAGTTATTGCACAAGAGAAACAAGGCGGAAAACAAAGAAAAAAACTGATCCGTATCGACATGACTCCAATGGTGGACCTAGGTTTTTTATTAATTACCTTTTTTATGTTCACTACCAATTTTACGAAACCCAATGTAATGGATTTGGGACTGCCAGCAAAAGATCCAAACCCAAAACCAATCAATACACCGCCTATTGATGAAAGAAATCAAATCACCTTCATTCTTGGAAAAGACAACCGCATATTTTACCATCAAAACTCTGCAGAGAATTTAAACACTAGTAATTTAAAAGAAACAGACCTTAGCGGAATGAATGTACCCAAATTGATCGCAGAAGCTTATAATAAAGCTCCTAAAAAAGAAATTTTCACAGTGATCATTAAACCTACCGATGAATCCAGTTATAAAAACTTCGTAGATATGCTGGATAATATCTCTATCGCTAAAAAAGAACGCTACGGAGTCACCGATATAAAGCCGTGGGAACAGAAGATTTATAACGAACTGACAAAATAAAAGAAGGGAGCATTTTAACAAATGCTCTTTTTTATTTAAATTTGAGTGATCTGTTTTATTCTAACGTAATGGTTCAGGATTTGCAGATCATTATTCATATCCCTATTTTAATTTTGAGATCATGCTACACTTTGAAAGAAAAGGAAACGGAAAAGAAACACTGGTACTGCTTCACGGTTTTATGGAAAATATTTCCATCTGGGATGATATGGAGCCCCGTCTTTCCGAAAATTTCTCTCTTTTAAAAATTGATCTCCCCGGCCACGGACAATCCGATATTTTAGCAGAGGTCCATACCATGGAGCTTATGGCTGAGGAAGTAAAAAAAGTTTTAGATGATCAAAATCTCACCAAAATACATTTGTTGGGACATTCTATGGGTGGTTATACCTCCTTGGCTTTTGCTGAGAAATATCCTCAAACTCTTAAAAGTCTCACTTTATTTTTCTCCACCTATTTCCCCGATGATGAGGAGAAAAAGCTACAACGGATAAAAAGCTACAGGATCATCAGGGAAGCTTACTCCAATTATGCGAGGGCAGGAATTCCGAATTTATTCAATCCCAATGAAAGGGATGTTCTGGAAGGAAAAATAGAAACCGCTTTACAAATAGCACTTTCTACCAACAATTTAGGCGCTTTGGCCTGCGTGAAAGGAATGGTGGAAAGGACAGATAAAAAACATGTCCTGGAAAACCTCGAAGCCAAGATCTTAGTATTAGCAGGCAAGCATGACAATGCAGTTAAAACCGAAAATACCATAAAAAATCTTCCGGACAGAACCAACATCAAGTCCTATGTTCTGGACTGCGGGCACAACGGACACTGGGAAAAGCCCTGCATCTGCGCAGAGATCATTAACACCGAGCTCCTTCATAACCTGCCGAAAAAATTAGTTCTTTAATATGGGGCTATTTTCTTTCAAAAAAAAGAAACCTGTTATCGGACTGACACTTTCCGGTGGCGGCATGCGTGGAATTGCCCATATCGCTGTATTGAAAGCTTTGGAAGAATATAACCTGAAACCTCAAATCATCTCAGGAACGAGTGCGGGATCTATTATCGGGGCCTTTTATTCTTTAGGGAAAACTCCGGATGAAATGATAGAGATCGTGAAGCAAACCACTTTTTTTTCGCGTTCTTATTTAAGGCTTTCAAAAAATGGGATATTCAGCTCTAACTTTATTCTAAAATTATTCAAAGATCATTTTCCCGAAGACAATTTCAGCGTTTTAAAAATTCCCGTATATGTAGCGGCAACAGAATTAACGCACGGAATTGTTGATTTTTTCTCTGAAGGAGAGCTTTTCGGACCTCTTTTGGCTTCTTCAAGTGTACCATTCGTTCTTCCGCCGGTAAGAATCGGAGAAAAACTCTATGTTGACGGCGGTGTTCTGGACAATCTTCCTATTGAACCCATTATTGATAAATGCGATCTTTTAATAGCATCACATGTCAATTCCATCAGTTATGACGGACTTACAAATATGAGTTTAATGAAAGAATTTGACAGGATTCTACACCTTGCTATTGCCAAATCGGTATATTCCAAAGCCAAATTGTGTGATATTTTTCTCGACCCTCCGAAAATGACCAAATTCAGTCTGTTCAACAAAAAGAACCTTGATGAGATGTTCAGCCAGGTTTATGAATACACTTGCAAAGAACTGGAAGGGAAAGGTTATACAAAGACCATCGTTTGACACGAGGTTTGGGTTCCGGATTTCAAGGAATGCAAAAAAAATAAAGTTATAACTCTACCAATCTGTTTGTGATTTTACAATTTTACCGTTTCGCGATTTCGCCAATGATTAAATCTGAAACTCTTCCACCCTCTTCTTAAATGTTTCAATAGTATCAGCTAAAGATTCATAAGATTTACCTCCGGCTGCATTGATGTGGCCTCCACCGTTAAAATATTTTCTGGAAAACTGATTTACATCCACATCATCTTTACTTCTGAAAGAAATTTTAATAAAATCTTCATAAAGGTCCTCCATAAAGAAGGCAGACATTTTCACACCCATAATACTCAGCCCGTAATTCACAAAACCTTCTGTATCCCCTTTCTGGAAACCATATTGCTGCAGTTCTTTTCTCGTTAAGGACAACACGGCTACAGTTCCGTCATGAACCACTTCAATTCGTCCTAAAATCAAAGAAAGCAGGTGAAGACGGGAAACCGTATTCGTATCCCATGTATTAGAAGTAATCATGGAAGGATCAGCCCCTTTTTCAATTAAATTGGCAATAATCCTGTGGGTAGTGGCACTGGTGGAACGGAAACGGAACCCTCCCGTATCTGTCATAATTCCTGTATAAAGGCATTCAGCCATATCTTTGTTGACCAACTCTTCATCGCCTAACGCTTCAATAAAATGATAGATCATTTGTGAAGTCGCCGGAATAATAGTATCTGAATACACATAGTCGAACGGCTCAGGCTGCTGATGATGGTCGATAAGAATCTTCTTTCCTGTCGCTTTAATCAGCCAGTCCCCTACAATTCCGATTCTGGAAGGAGCATTGAAATCCAAACAAAAAATAACGTCTGCTTCACTGATAAGATCATAGGCAATTTTCCTTTTATATTCAGCAATGACAGCCCTTTTCGATTCAGGCATCCATTTCAGAAACTTCGGAAAATCATTAGGAACAATCACCTCTGCATGAACTCCTTTGGCTTTTAAATAATGTTTCAATCCAAAGCTGGAACCAATAGCATCTCCATCAGGATTATAATGGGTCAGAATAACGATTTTGCTTTCAGGAGAGAGAAGGGCATTAATTTCTAAAAGTTCCGCAGGTGTAAACATCATCTGTGTTTATTTTTTGTTTAAATTTGAGTCTCCAAAGATAAAGTTTTTAAACCAACATTACCATTTATTTTTGAATATAAAGAATACTGTTTACCATCGGCTCTTATCAGCGATCAGTTTAAAAAACATTTCGAATATTTTCAAAAAAAAGTAATTAAAGTTTGTAACTTTTAAAAAAATCTATATCTTTGCAACCTGAAAAATAAATAGATAATTACGATTTAAATATAATAGTAATGAGTAAAAGAACATTCCAGCCATCAGAAAGAAAGAGAAGAAACAAACACGGTTTCAGAGAAAGAATGTCTACGCCAAATGGAAGAAGAGTTTTGGCTGCGAGAAGAGCTAAAGGCAGAAAGAGATTAACTGTAAGTGCATCACGCGCTAAGAGATAATTTCTTGAATTATCATATACAAATCATGCTTGAAAAGAAGTTTTTCAGGCATTTTTTGTTGTTAAAATTTACTAAAATTTAGGTTCCTTACATTTCTTTTCTCTATTTTTAAATTTTGAATTAAAAATAGTACTTTTAAAACTGAATTATGCCACACACCCATATTTCCGGAGATAATATCATAAGTTTACAACACGCTAAAATCGCACAAAAAAACTTTACGGTTCTTTCTGACGTTAATCTTAACATCAAAAAAGGCAGATTCTGCTACCTTATCGGGAAAACGGGTTCCGGCAAAAGCTCACTTTTAAAAACACTATACGGGCATATTCCTTTAGCATCCGGGCACGGAAGCGTTGTAGGATTTGATCTTGCCAAGCTTAAAATGTCTGATGTACCTAATTTAAGAAGAAAGTTAGGAATTGTTTTCCAGGATTTTCAATTGCTTTCAGACAGAACGGTAGAGAAAAACTTAAGATTTGTTCTTGAAGCCACAGGGTGGAGCGACAAAGCAAAAATGGATGAGCGTATCAATGAGGTTCTTGAAAGTGTGAATATGAAAAGCAAGAAACATAAAATGCCTCATGAGCTTTCAGGGGGAGAGCAGCAGCGTGTTGCTATTGCAAGGGCTTTATTAAATCATCCTGATCTTATTTTGGCGGATGAGCCTACCGGAAACCTTGACCCAGAAACATCCAATGAAATTATGACATTACTGAAGCAGGTAGCCAAAGAAAATGGTGCTGCGGTAGTAATGGCTACTCACGACTATCATATGATTCAGAATTTCCCGGGAGAAGCAATCAGATGTGAGGACGGAAGAGTTTCCGTATTAGATACTACAGAATTGTTTGAATAATTATTTACCGAAAATATGAAACTCCTTCGTGAGTTCAAGATATGGGTCCGAGTATTGTCTCGGACTTTTTTCTATAATCAGTTCAGATTCCTGCAGTTCTTTTACAAGCAGCGAAAATTCAAGAACGAACCTTTTTGTTGCCGAACCCTCAATACCTTTAATATCTACTTTCCGATTCAGGAACAATTGATTTTCTTTAGCAATTCCAACAAACTCATTTCCAGTTTCAGCAGGAATAATGACTGACAAAATGCCTTTTTCGGAAAGCAGAGCTGAAGATTTGGAGATCAATTGTTTAAAGTTCAGCTCTACGGTTTGCCTGGCGATTTTATCTTTCCCCGAATCTGATTCTTCAAAATAAGGCGGGTTAGAAACGATCAGATCGAATTTTTCTTCTGTTTCAAAAGTTTTAAAATCCTGGAGGATATTTTTTAATCTCGATTTAAAAACAGAATTCTCGAAGTTAGTTTTTGTAAGCTGTACAGCGTCTTCATTAATATCAATTCCCAGAAATTCAGCATTTAAATTTCTTTGAGCCAGCATTAGTGAAATCAGACCGGTTCCGGTTCCGATTTCCAATACATTTGAAGCATACTCCACACCGGCAAGAGAGCCGAGAAGAACACCGTCTGTTCCCACACGGAAAACATCCTTAGACTGCTGAATTTCGAATTGTTTAAATTTAAAAGGCTTCACTATAAATTAGTAGGCAATGTAATGGTGAATGTGGACCCTTTTCCTACTTCCGACTTCACGGAAATTTCGCCTTTATAATCTTCCACCATTTTTCTAACCATGGATAAACCAAGTCCCATTCCGCTGTTTTTTGAAGTGAAATTAGGCTCAAAAATTCTCTCGTACATATTTTCAGGGATACCGATGCCATTATCCTGAACGGAAATCATCACCCGTCTCTGATGCTGCTCTACATCTACGTTGATGATGAGCTTTCTTTCATCACTCTGCGCCTGCTTTGCATTGGTCACAAGATTGGTAATGATCCTGGAAAGGTAAATCCTGTCCATATTGATCATGATATTATTTTTATTGGTATGAAGGAAAATACTTTCATCATTGAAAACACGCAGAATATCTTCCACTTCGGCATTTAAATTAATTACTTCATTATTTTTCTCAGGAAGTTTGGCAAATTCTGAAAAAGCAGAGGCCACCGTAGCAATAAGGTCGATCTGATCCACCATTGTTTTGCTCATCTGTTTCACTCTTTCTCTGATATTAGGATCTTCCGGATCAAATTTTCTTTCAAAATTCTGAATGGTCAGTTTCATGGGCGTAAGCGGATTCTTTACTTCATGAGCGACCTGTTTTGCCATTTCCCGCCATGCTTCTTCGGAAGCTTTGAAACGCAGCCTTTCTTTCTGATCCTGAATCTGGAGGATCATCCTGTTGTAAGCTCTTGCCAAAGCATTCAATTCATCATTTTTATAATATCGTATAGGACGGAGTTCATTTTCAAACAAGGTGATCCTTGTGATCATATCTGAAAATTTGGTAATGGTTTTTGCCAGATTGTTTGACGTAACCCAGCTTATCCAGATGCTGAAAAGGATAAGGAAGATATCTACCAGAAGGATATATTTAACATATTTATGAAGGACTTCAAAATAGGCAGACTCATCATGATACAACGGGATATAAACAATAGCAATAGGCTCTAAAGCATTATTTTTCAAAATCATATATGATGAAGTAAGGGTAGCATCTTTAGATTTATCATATCCTTTTATATCTACTCTTGCATCTGTAGACAGAATTTTATTAACAATATTGATGGGTATCTTTTTCTGATCTATTAAATTTTCCTCTTTATTAGAGAGCAGGTAATCTCCTTTAAGGTCATAGATGATAATATCATGCTGATTGATATCCGCAATTTCGTAAATCTTATTCCCTAATACCTCTGGAAGGTCCTTTGTTTCAAGAAGTGAACGGCTTACTGCATAATCCAGATATCTTATCACCGCGTTAGTTTTGACCTGCATATCTATCTCACTCTGCTCTAAAGAATTATTTCTTAAAACATAGTAAGGAACCAGCGAAGAAGCAGCCACGCTTAAGAGACATACAAGTAAGAAACCGAAAAACACCCGGTTTCGAAGACTATACCCTTTATACTTGTTAAATGACATTCTGTTTTTTAATTAACCTAGCAATATACTTACCAATAATGTCAAATTCCAGATTTACCTTATCTCTTGTTTTCAAATGCTGCATATTTGTAAATTCCCAGGTATACGGGATAATAGCAACAGAAAATCGTGATTCCTCACTATGCGCTACCGTCAGGCTGATTCCATTCACTGTGATTGAGCCTTGTGGAACGGTGACGAAATTTCCGTCAGTCTCATATTGAATGGTAATATAATAGCTTCCGTCTTTATTTTCAATTCCGACTACCTGCCCTGTTTGATCTACATGCCCCTGAACGATGTGACCATCCAGTCTTCCATCCATTTTCATACAACGTTCAAGATTCACCACAGTTCCCACTTCCCATTTTCCAAGATTGGTTTTTTCCAAGGTTTCATTGATAGCGGTCACTACATACTGGTCTCCTTTAATTTCAACAACCGTTAAGCAGCATCCGTTATGCGCCAGACTTTGATCAATTTTTAACTCATTGGTAAAAGGGCAAGTGAGCGTAAAATCGATATTACTTCCTTTTTCTTCTATCTTTTCAATAACACCAACTGCTTCAATAATTCCTGTGAACATATTATTTTTGCTAAATTTGTAAAATTCTAATCCTCAAAGATAATCAAAATGAGCCCAAAACACCATAAAGTACGAGTAGGAATTTCAATCGGTGATTTTAACGGAATCGGTCCGGAAATCATCATGAAATCTCTGAAAGACAAAACCATTACAGATTTTTTCACGCCGGTAATTTTTGGCTCAGGTAAACTATTTACCTTTCAGAAAAACATTTTCAAGCTGAATCTGAACTTCAATTATATTAATGAAGCTTCACAAGCTCAGGGAGGAAAAATGAATATGGTAAACCTTGTGAAAGATAATGTGAATGTAGAACTTGGGACTCCTACAGAAGAATCCACCAAAATGGCAATTGATTCCCTGGAAGCAGCCACCGAAGCTTTAATGAAAGGAGACATTGATGTTTTGGTAACTGCACCGATCAATAAAGATGAAATGATGAAAATGGGGTTCAAACACGCAGGCCACACAGGGTATTTCGAGGAGAAATTCAGTAAAAAAGGACTGATGTTTCTGGTTACTGAAGGATTAAAAGTAGCGGTTTCCACCCATCATATTCCTATTTCCCAAGTCGCAGAAAATATTTCTAAGGAAAAAATAAAGAAGCAGATCAGGATTTTAAATCAAACCCTGGTAGAAGACTTCTGCATTCAAAAGCCTAAAATTGCCGTTTTAGGATTGAATCCGCATTCGGGAGACGGAGGCGTTATCGGAAATGAGGAAATTGAGATCATCGGACCGGCTATCCAGGAACTTTCGGACAATGGAATCCTGGCTTTCGGACCTTTCCCTGCTGATAGTTTTTTCCAGCCGAACAAGTACAAAAATTTTGATGCCGTTTTAGCGATGTATCATGATCAGGGATTGGCTCCGTTCAAAACCCTTGCTTATGAAGAAGGCGTAAATTATACGGCAGGACTGCCATTCATCAGAACATCTCCTGATCATGGAGTTGCTTATGATATTGCCGGAAAAAATGTGGCTGATGAACAGAGTTTTACGGAAGCTATTTTCACTGCCATTAAAATTTTCAAAAACAGAAGCGAATATAATGATCTGATGAGCAATCGCCTTCAGCCGAGGAAAATGGCAGCAGATAATGGAATCGATGAAGATCTTCCTGAAGATATGGAAGGATAAAACTTCTGAAATGCTCTTATATAATTTTTATATAATTTGTTAGATATTTTATTTGTAATTATAAAAAAAATGCATATTTTTGCACACTCATTTTATGGACAAGTTAAGAAACTATGACATAAGCTTTTCCGGATTAAAAACCGGAAAGCACGAGTTCAAATTTGAGATAGATAAAACGTTCTTTCAATTATTTGACACTGATCAGGAATTTACAAATCCTAAAATTGCGGTAGATGTTTTACTGGATAAACACACTACTTTTTTAGAATTTGAAATTAAAACACATGGGACGGTAGAACTTATTTGTGACATCACTAATGAAGCATTCGATCATCCTATTGAAAACGAAATCAAGGTTTTAGTGAAGTTTGGAGAAGAGTATGACGACAGCGAAGAAGATGTAATTACTATTCCAACTACAGACCACGCGTTCAATGTAGCGCATCTGATTTACGAAAATGTGGTGCTTTCCATTCCCATGAAAAAGCTATCACCCAATGTAACGGAAGAAGATTTAAAAGTCCTTGATCAATTCAGTCCGAAAGATATGGCGGAAACTGAAGAGGAAGAGCATGAAAGCGATCCGAGATGGGACGCCCTAAAAAAGTTAAAAGATAAAAATTAAAATAATTAATATGATGAGATGATGAATCTCATCGCTCATCAAATTAAAAAAGTTATTACAAAATGGCACATCCAAAGAGAAGACAGTCGTCTACAAGAAGAGATAAGAGAAGAACTCACTACAAAGCTGTAGTTCCTCAATTAGCTAAAGATGCAACAACTGGTGAATTACACCTTTATCACAGAGCTCACTGGCATGAAGGAAAACTATACTACAGAGGTAAAGTAGTATTGGAAAAAACAGTTGAAACTACTGAAGAAAACTAAGAGGCATTTTTCTTTAAAAAACCTCATTTTGATACAAAAACCACTCAATTTTGATAAAATTGAGTGGTTTTTTGTTATTTTTTGGTATCTTTGGCTCAAAATCAAATATCAAATTTATGGACATTAAAGACATACAGAATCTTATCAAGTTTGTGTCTAAGGCTGAAGTATCAGAGGTAAAGTACAAAACAAAAGATTTCGAAATCACTATTAAAACTCCATTGGCCGGAAGCGAAGTTGCATATGCTCAACCTGCAGTATACCACACTGCTCCTCAGCAAGTAGCTGCTCCGGTACAAGCTGCTGCTCCTGCGGCATCTTCTGCATCTGCAGAAAAGGCTGAAGCTGCTTCTGATGACAGCAAATATGTAGCGATCAAGTCTCCAATGATCGGTACTTTCTACAGAAAGCCGTCTCCTGATAAGGATGTATTTGTAAATGTAGGTGATGAAGTTTCTTCCGGTAAAGTAGTTTGTGTAATCGAGGCGATGAAGTTATTCAACCAGATTGAATCTGAGATCAGCGGAAAAATCGTGAAGATCTTGGTAGACGATGCTACTCCTGTAGAATATGATCAACCTTTATTCTTAGTAGATCCATCTTAAGGAATTTTAAATGATAGATTATAGATTTTAAATGATTCATTCGTTTAAAAATAATTTAAAATTCAAAATTTAAAATTTAAAATTTCGGAGAGATGTTCAAAAAAATATTAATTGCCAATCGTGGCGAAATTGCAATGCGTATTCTTCGTACTTGCAAAGAAATGGGAATCAAAACCGTAGCGGTATACTCTACTGCCGATAAAGACAGTCTTCATGTAAGATTTGCTGATGAAGCGGTATGTATTGGTCCTGCTATGAGTAAAGACTCATACCTTAAAATCCCTAACATCATTGCAGCGGCTGAAATTACCAATGCAGATGCCATCCACCCGGGTTACGGATTTCTGTCTGAAAATGCCAATTTCTCAAGAATCTGCCAGAAGAATAACATCAAGTTTATTGGTGCTACTCCTGAGCAAATTGAGAAAATGGGAGACAAAGCCAATGCCAAAGCTACCATGAAAGCTGCCGGTGTACCATGTGTACCCGGTTCAGACGGCCTGATCGAATCTTATGAAGTGGCTGCTAAAACAGCTGAAGAGATCGGTTATCCGGTAATGATCAAAGCTACGGCTGGTGGTGGTGGAAAAGGAATGAGAGCGGTTTGGAAAGCTGAAGACCTGAAAGACCACTGGGAATCTGCTATTCAGGAAGCCGTTGCCGCATTCGGAAACGGAGGTATGTATATGGAAAAGCTGATCGAAGAGCCTAGACATATTGAAATCCAGGTTGCTGGTGATCAGTTTGGTAAAGCGTGCCACCTTTCTGAAAGAGACTGTTCCGTACAAAGGAGAAACCAGAAATTAACGGAGGAAACTCCTTCCCCATTCATGACGGATGAACTTCGTGAGAAAATGGGTGAAGCAGCGGTAAAAGCAGCTGAATTTATCGGTTATGAAGGGGTAGGAACTATCGAATTCTTAGTAGACAAGCACAGAAATTTCTATTTCATGGAAATGAATACGAGAATCCAGGTAGAGCACCCGATCACTGAACAGGTAATTGATTATGACCTGATCAGAGAGCAGATCCTTCTTGCTGCCGGAACTCCGATTTCAGGAATCAATTATTATCCGAAGTTGCATTCTATTGAATGTAGAATCAATGCAGAAGATCCTTACAACGATTTCAGGCCATCTCCGGGAAAGATCACAGGATTGAATATTCCGGGCGGACACGGAATCCGAGTGGATACTCATGTATATTCAGGATACACTATTCCTTCTAACTATGACTCTATGATTGCTAAGCTTATCACTACGGCTCAGACGCGTGAAGAAGCTATTGCCAAAATGAGACGTGCATTAGAAGAATTCTATATTGAAGGAGTAAAAACTACCATCCCATTCCACAGACAACTGATGGATAATGAAGATTATCTGGCAGGAAACTATACGACGAAATTCATGGAGAGCTTCGTAATGGATAAGAAATATGATCATTAAGATTATTGATATAACTGATAAAACGGCCTCATAAGAGGCCGTTTTTATTTTATAAACATTCAGTACTACAAACTAAAATGCTTATAAATACGTTTCAAGAATATCTTATGATAAAAACTAACCTGTACAGCTATGAAACCTATTGTTCTATTTCTTCTCATTTTTTGCATGTGGAGCATCAATCCGGCACAGGAAAAGAAAATACTCAATATATTGAACAGAGAGCTAAAAAAAGAAGTAAAAAATCAATTCAAATCACGCCTTTTCAATGGGGATACAATCAGTATCGTTAAGGAATTCTCTATTGATCAAGAAAAAAAGCTGTCTTTTGAAATTATGGTGAAAAGTCCTTATGTTACAGGCACTCAATTCATCAAACAGGACGTTCCTCTGCAAAAGCTTAAAAAATTAGGGAAAGACATCCAGATTATTTTAGAAGCAGAAGAAGATTCCGTTATTACCACTGTCGCCAATTCCGAAGCAGATGAGAAAGTACGAATCTCTAAAAGCAATTTATTTTATTTGTCTATGTCCAGTGAACAAAATAATGAAAAGCTGGGTGAGGAATTGCAGAATGCCTTCAAAAAAGCCGGCTACCCTCTTATCAAAGAATACTGGGCAGATTAGCAAAGCAAAGCTATTTTCCTAAATTTAAAATTATCACTAACTTTGTGAAAAACCTAAGAATATATGTCAACAGTAGAAACCGCAAAAAATTCACAGTATTTTATTGACCTTGAAGACCAGCATGGCGCGCACAATTATCACCCGCTTCCGGTAGTTCTTGACCGTGGAGAAGGTGTTTTTGTATGGGATGTGGAAGGCAAGAAATATTATGATTTCCTTTCTGCCTACTCTGCTGTTAATCAAGGGCATTCTCACCCTAAAATTGTAGAAGCGTTAGTCAATCAGGCTCAAAAACTGGCTTTGACTTCAAGAGCTTTTTACAACTCAAAATTGGGAGAATACGAACAGAAAATCACTTCTCTTTTCGGTTTTGATAAAGTGTTGCCGATGAATTCCGGAGCGGAAGCTGTGGAAACGGCAGTAAAATTAGCCAGAAAATGGAGCTATGAGGTAAAAGGTATTTCAGAAAACGCTGCCAAGATTATTGTTTGTGAAAATAACTTCCACGGAAGAACAACCACTATTGTTTCTTTCTCCAATGATCCTGATGCGAACAATAATTATGGACCTTTTACTCCTGGTTTTATCAAAATCCCTTATAACGATATTGCTGCTTTAGAAGACGTTTTAACGAAAGACGCCCAGAATATTGCTGCATTTTTAGTTGAGCCAATTCAAGGGGAAGCCGGAGTATATGTTCCGGATGAAAATTTCCTTAAAAATGCTTCTGAACTGTGTAAAAAACACAACGTTCTTTTCATTGCCGATGAAGTCCAGACCGGAATTGCAAGAACAGGAAAACTGATTGCTTGTCATCACGAAGACGTACAGCCGGATATTTTAATTTTAGGAAAAGCACTTTCAGGGGGAATGTATCCTGTTTCAGCTGTTTTGGCAAACAATAACATCATGAACGTGATCAAGCCGGGACAGCATGGTTCTACATTTGGTGGAAATCCATTAGCTTGTGCAGTGGCAATGGCTGCTTTAGATGTGGTTTCAGAAGAAAATTTATCTGAAAGAGCTGAACATTTAGGCCAATTATTCAGAGCTGAAATTGAAAAAGTAATTGAAAGAACCGACCTTATTACCAAGGTAAGAGGAAAAGGTTTACTGAATGCCATTTTAATTAATGACACTCCGGACAGTTCTACTGCATGGAATCTTTGTCTGCAATTAAAAGAAAACGGATTACTTGCTAAACCTACTCATGGGAATATCATAAGACTTGCACCGCCATTGGTGATTACAGAGGAGCAACTGATGGATTGTGTGAGGATTATAGAGAAAACCATTTCTGATTTCAAAAAATAAATATGCCTCAACTCACTGAGAAAGTAAGCGGCTTAATCATAACGTATAACGAAGAAAAAAACATTCGGGAAGTACTCGAATGTTTTGATTTTTGTGATGAGATCATCATCATTGATTCATTCAGTACGGATAAAACTTTAGAAATAGCCAGAACTTTTCCCAATGTAAGAATCGTCCAGCATACTTTTGAAGATTTTACATCTCAAAGAAATCTGGCGCTGGATTATGCTCACAATGACTGGGTTTTATTTTTAGACGGTGATGAAAGAATTACGCCCCAACTGAAAAAAGAAATCATTGAAGAATTAAACAAACCCGATAAAAAAGACGCTTATTATTTTTACCGCAAGTTCTTTTTTGCCGGCAAACCCATTCATTTTTCCGGAACACAGACGGATAAGAATTTCAGGCTTTTCAGGAAATCTAAAGCCAGATATATTGCTGAGCGAAAGGTTCATGAAACACTGCAGGTAGATGGAACCATCGGGGAACTGAAACATAAGCTTCTTCATTTTTCCGTTACGGATTATGAGTCTTATAAGAAAAAAATGATTCATTACGGAAAATTAAAAGGACTAGAGCTTGCTTCGAAAGGAAAAAAATACAGTGTTTCCACTCAATATTTCAAAACAGCTTACAAATTTTTCAAAGCCTATATCATGCGGTTTGGGATTTTAGACGGTAAAGAAGGCTTCCAGCTTTCTTACCTGCAGTCTTTGAGTGCTTTTGAAACGTATGAATCTTTAAAGAACGAACAAAAAGAATTCGAATGAAAATTTGCGTCATCAGTTTTGATTTCTGGGGTTATGATCAATACATTGTAGAGGTTCTACGCCGTAAAGGTATCGAAGCAAACCATATTAAGATCGGGGCTGTAACGCATGCCAATTTCACGGAAAAAGCGGTGAATGCATTCAGCAAGGTATTTTTGAAGAAAAACCTTAAAAAAGAAAAACGTCAGCAGTATGTTTTAAATTCTTTAGCCAAACTTGGTCATCAGGATCAGATACTGGTATTAAATCCGGACACTTTTGATCTTTCCACACTGGAAAAAATTAAGACTTATACCGGCAGGATGATCACTTATCTTTATGATAATCTTGAAAGATTTCCCGTGGAAGATAAGCTTCATCTTTTTGACAAGATTTTTTCATTCGACGATAAGGATATTAAAAAGCACGGTTTCGAAAGACTGACCAATTATAATTATCTTGAATATATTCCGCAGGAACAGCAGCAGCCTACGCTGGATCTGTATTATATCACTTCATTTGATAAAGGAAGAAACAGGATATTGTTACCTTTAGCCAAAATATTGCAGAAGAAAGGGATTGTTTACAATTTTGTTGTGGTTGGAAAAAAGATGTGGAAAGAAAAGGTAAAACCAGGAAAAGATACTTTGAAAAACTTCACAGTATTAAAAAGAAAACCTATTCCCACAACAACTATTGCCAATGTGTATAAGGATACCAAAGCTCTATTGGATCTTATGAGATCCGGCCAAACCGGGCTTAGTTTCAGGGTTTTTGAAGGCATGGCAATGGAAAAAAAGATCGTTACGGATAATCCGGAAATTAAAAATTACGATTTTTACAATCCGAATAATATTTTAGTATTGAATAAAGATTTAAGCAATATCAGTAAAGAATTTTTCCAACAACCTTATGAAAAGGTTCCGGAAGATATTTATCATAAATACACGCTTGATCACTGGACAAACAAGGTTTTCGGATTACATAAAAACTAAAGGATGGGAATTGTAAAAAAAATAAAGAAACATTTTAAAAGGAAAGAAAAGCTCAAGGTTCTTCAGACGCAGGACGTTGTAAATATAGAATTATGGGACCCTTCCCAAAAAACAATTGTATTTGTTTCAAGGGATTTTCCTACTCATGATAAAGATTCCGGATCAAACAGACTGAAAGAAATCATTCTGATTTACAAACAATTGGGATACAACTGTATTCTGTTTGCGCCACATGTTTTTGAAGATGATTCTTATGTGAAGTTTTATCAGAACCATAACGTTATTGTATTTGTAGAAAATAATAAATACCAAACCATTTATGATTTCCTTCCTACATTGAAATCCATTGATTATGTATGGTTCAACGGACCGCTGGCTTTAAATTTATTCTATAAAAAGCTGAAGGGTATTTTACCTACAGCCAAGTTCATATATGACATGGTGGATATTCATTTTTTACGATATAAAAGAGCTATAGAAATAGAACCGACAAGAATTTCATTAAAGAAAAACTATAAACATTTCTTCCATCTGGAAACGGTTGTGGCACCTAAACTGGATTATATCATTGCTATTTCCGATAAGGAAAAAGAAGTGATGAGCCACTATGCAGACCGTAATAAAATCATTACCATCTCTAATATCCATTATCCTAAAATTGATATTTCGGAAAGAAAACCCTTCAGTGAAAGCAAAGGAATCATTTTTATTGGTTCCATTCATGAGCCCAATATTGATGCAGTAAGATATTTGTATGAAAACGTTATGCCTATTGTGTGGAAAACCAATCCGGAACTGGAAGTAAGCATAATTGGTAATGTAGCAGATAAATTGGATCTTAAATTATTCCCTAAATTTAAATTCTTAGGGTTTGTAGAAAGCATTGAAGACCTTTTCATGACTTCAAAAATTATGGTGGCTCCTCTGAGATTCGGGGCCGGAGTGAAAGGAAAGATCGGACAGGCTTTCGAATATTTTTTGCCTGTTGTTACCACTGATATCGGTGCGGAAGGAATGCAGTTAACTAATGGCAAAAACGTCCTGATCGCCAATGATAAGGATACTTTTGCCGAAGCTATCATACGTCTTAACAATGATGAAGCTCTTTGGAATACATTAAGCCAACATTCAACAGAAAGTTTACAACCTTTTTCCCCGGAAGCGGTAAGCTCCACCCTTAAAAATATCTGAACCATGAACACCTCTGATTTTTTAGTAAGTATTATCGTTCCTTGTTACAACGCCTCTTATTATGTGAAAGAGGTTCTTGAAAGCATTCAGAATCAGACCCACTCCAACATTGAATGTATCATCATCAACGACGGAAGTACGGATAATACTTTAGAAATCCTCAATAGTTTTGCGGATTCCAGATTCCAGATTTACAGCCAGGAAAACAAAGGGCTTTCCGATACCAGGAATTTCGGACTGGAAAAAGCAACAGGTGATTTTATCTATTTTTGTGACAGTGATGATCTCCTTCCATCTCATTCCATAGAATCTTTACTTTCGGCCTATACGGGAAAAGAAGACATCATTGTTGGAAAAACGGCCACTTTTGCCTGGGAAGAAAAAAAGATTGTTTCTTATCTTCCGCACCCAAAAGAAAAACAGCATTTTGAAAATACCAACTCAGATGTGCTGCTGAAAAACATCACAGAAGGTTTAAGCCCGATTGCCCAGAATAAATTATACCGCACAGAGTTTTTAAGAAAAAACAATTTGAAATTCCTGAGCGGAATCTATCACGAAGATGAATTATGGTTCTTCGAAACCCTGTTCAACGCTAAGAATGTGACATTTATCCCTGAAGTAACCTATCATTATACAGTAGACAATGCCCAATCCATCACCAAAAAAAACAGTGATAAAAATCTGTTGGGCTATCTGAGCGTTATCAAAACCATTTACGAAAAGTATTACCTGAAATATCCTGAACGAAGCATTACGGCTTACTATCTTGCCTACCTGAAGAAAATCATCATCGGGAATTTCAAGCACCATGGGAATTACTCCCCTGAAGCACTAAAACAGATGGAAAAAACATTCAGAGAGGTAAATCCTGAGTTTAAAGACAACATTGAGCTTAAAAGTATTGAGAAAAAGTATTTTAAATTTCTTAATCATGTGAGCTTAAAAGATGCCGACACGATCAGAAAAGAGTATTTTAACAATCCGGTGAACAGCCTTAGAAAGCATTATAAAATTGTAATGTTCAACCTCTTTAACAAATAAAATAGTGAAAAAAGAAAGGTTCCTTTTGGTTATGCCCGATTATTCGGATTTTCCCAGGCTATTTTTAGATAATCTGGAGAAAGTGGGATTTGAAACTTCTCTGATTACGGATAAGGTATGCCAATTCAGGTATAAAGGCACTGAAAACATCCAAAATTTCTTCATTAAAAATATCCTCAGGAATAAGAAATACAAGCAAAGTCTTGTCAACAGGCATCAGCTTGATGAACTTAACAAAAGCCTTGCTGAAATGGAAGGCGAATTCGATTATATTTTGGTGATCCGCCCGGATAACTTCCCTATTCCTTTCATACAAAATTTAAAAAAGAGAACCCAAAAGCTCATTGCCTACCAATGGGACGGCATTGAAAAATTCCCTGAGATCAAAAATTATTTCGGGCTTTTCGATACCTTCTTCTGCTTTGAAAGAGTAGAATCCGAGCATAACATCCACTCTATCACCAATTTTTATTTTGATCATCTTCCGCCGTCCCACAAAGAATACAATACGGAAAAACCGATACTTTATTTTGTTGGCTTGTATTGGAAGAGCCGTGAAGAAAAAATAGACCGTTTCATTGAAGAGGTTTCTCATCTTTCTGTTGACCTCAACATTTTCATCCAGTATTTCCAGGAACCTGAGCGGAAAAACCCTAAGATCAAGTATATTTCAGACAGAATTACCTTTAAGGAAAACCTGGAACTGGTAAAAAGTTCGGATGTTCTTCTGGATTTTGTTGATCCGTTGCATGACGGGCTTTCCATCCGTTTTTTTGAAGGCATGTATTACGGCAAAAAAGTGATTACGGATAATATTATGGTAAAAAATTATGACTTTTACCATTCTGACAATATATTTGTCGTAGAAAACGATAATTATAAAAATATTGAGCAGTTTTTAAAAACTCCTTATCATCCGCTGCCGGAAGAAATTGTACAACAATATAGCTTTAGCAGCTGGATTAAAGAGATTATAAAATAACTCAATTCATACCTACAAATTATGAGCGATTTGGTTTCTGTAATTGTACCTTATTACCAAGGAGAAGACTATATTGAAGAATGTCTGGACAGTATCTATGGTCAAACGTTCAAAAATATTGAGGTTATTGTAATTAATGACGGTTCCCCAAAAGATCTCCTGGACCATTTAAAAGCAGATAAATATCCTGATCTTATTGTACATCATCAGGAGAATCAAGGTCAATCAGTAGCCAGAAATAAGGGAGTTGAAATCGCACAGGGCAAATATATCCTGTTTGTAGATTGCGATGATAAAATTGCTCCTGAATTTTTAGAGAAAACATACAAGGTATTAACTTCCAATCCGAAAATCAGGGTTTGCTATACCAAAGGACAATACTTTGAAAAAGAAAATTCGGAATGGTATTTACCTGATTTTGAAATCAAAGATTTTCTTTTCGCCAACTGTATTCCTATTTCCGCATTATTATATAAAGAAGATTTTACGAAGGCCAATGGTTTTGATAAGAACTTAACGTATTTTGAAGACTGGGACCTCTGGATCTCCATTGTTGAAAATGGCGGCGAAGTATATAGAATTCCTGAATATTTATTTTTTTACAGAATCAGGCACAATGACAATTCTCTGACCAATGTAAGTGCCCAACAGGAAGAGAAAATGGCACAAAATAGGCTTCTCATTTATCAAAAACATTATTCTTTTTATGAGAAGCACGGGTTCGATTTCAGCAACATAAGCTACATCATCCTGAACAGAAACCAGTACAAAAAAAGGTATTACAACGTTTGGTATAGAAAACTGATCTATAAGCTTTTTAAACCCAAAAAATTCAACGAAATCTATAGCCAATTTTAATATAACTGTCTTTCATGAAAATTTCAATAGTAACCGCTTATTACAACCGTAAAGCATTATTCATCAAAACCCTTGAAAGTATTCAACGGCAATTGAAAGATTATGATTTTGATCTTGAGTTCATTGCAGTAGATGATGCAAGCAATGAAGAAGAAAGGCTGGAAGACCTTGTGGGCAGATTTCCGTTTTTAAAAGTAATCCGCCTGAAAAAATGGAACAAGTGGTACAAAAATTCATGTATTCCTTTTAATGTTGGTTTTAAAGCTTCCAAAGGAGATTTCATCATCTTACAAAACCCGGAATGCCTGCATTTTGGCAACATTTTACAATATACCAGCGAACATTTAGTTAAAAATAAATACTTAAGTTTCGGATGCTATTCTTTGGATGAAGAACCCACCGATAACATCGACGAATACATCAAAAATCCTGAAAAAATGGTACAACTTATTCAGGAAAACAATGTGGAAAATACAAATGACGGAAGCAATAGCTGGTATAATCATTCTGTTATAAGGCCGGTTGCGTATCATTTTTGCTGTGCCATTACCCGAGAAGATTTATTTGATCTGGGAGGATTTGATCCGGCTTATGCGGAAGGAGTGGCTTATGATGATAATGAATTCCTGCACAGAATAAAGCTAAAGAAGATGCAGATTGAAATTGTTGACAGTGAAATTGTTTTGCATCAAAACCATTACCGTAGAAAATCATCTTTAAATAACACGGTAAGTCTTAATGAGAAGGAACTGAAAAAAAGAAGTGCCTTATTATATAAAAATGAAATGCTTTTTCAAAATTATACCCTCAACAAGAATACCTGGAAAGTAGATGGGCTTTCAGGAAATATATTACTAAAGGGGTTGTTCAGGAAATTTAAATCAAAAAAAAGCTGAATTATTTTGTCAGCTTCAATGATTTTTTGAGGATCAGTATCATATAAACAATCAGCATCACAGCCAAAGAGGTTATCAATAACTGATTGATAAGAAAAATACTATTGGAATTATCGAAAACCATTTCTGTTATTTTCCTCAACGTCTGATTCCATAAAATAATAGGTAAAATGATGATCATATATTTTGCCCCAAATTGATTGTTTTTCATCCAGCTTATGAAAGCAGGCACACATAACAAAAGGAAAAACAGCCTGTATTCCCAGCTTATAGACAGAAAAAAACTGAACAGGAAAACTCCTGCCCCTATCAAAAACAGATAGATTTCCTGACTTTTAATATGAACAAGATCAATCTGTTGCCATTTATTTTTAAATATTTTAAACAGCAGAAATAGAATAGAAAGCCATACAACAATATATCCTGCCCAATACACCTCTTCTATTTTATACATCTTGCGATTGTGAGACATAAAATTTTCTAACGGAACCTGAAATCCAAAACTGAATTCAGAAACAGATATTGGAGTTCTTTCACGAATCATGATGATTTCTTCATAATTCAATCCGATATAGATTAGAATAACAGCCCCGACTCCGGCTAATACTGTAGCGTTTTTGAAATTGATTTCTTTATACAGGTAAAGAAGTAACAACCCCGCTCCTATCGGGTAAAGCTTTAGCATAAAAGCAAGCAAGAAGAACAGAATGTAGGCTCCTTTACTTTTAGGAAAAACCAAAACCGGAAATATCAGAAGCAGAAATATAACTAAGTCGTTATTCCCCCTTTCAAAAATTAAAAGAGATACCGGTGAAAGCAGCAACAGAATATAGTAAATTGCTTTTTTCGGGTTCCAGGTTCCCGAAGCCCACAACAACATGCTTTGCGTACAGAAAACAAGCAGGAATCCTATGATTTTGTAATGAGAAGCATCAAAACCCTTGATATAAGTAAAGAATCTCCAGAATGAAGGATAATTATAAGGCGGTTCGTAATGTTCTTTAAACGGATCTTTCCCGATTGCATATAAATCCGTTCCTTTTAAAAGAAGGCGGAGATCGCCGTACACCGACCAGGAATCAAATTTGATGAATGACTTGAAAATATACCAATATTGATGATAATCAAACACCAGCAGGAATATGAATAATACCAATATGTAATATATTCTGAGATCTTTTTTCAAGTTGATCAATAAAGCCTTATGATTACCTGCCATACTCATCTTCTTTATGAAGCCGTGTTTCCTGTTGTCCACATAATTGAAGTAGTCTTAATAGCTGCAAAAGTAAAGATTAAGATCAAAAAACCCAATAATACAGTTGCCAAACATCATGAAAAACCTGATTATTTTAAGTAAATTTGCACCAAAATTTTTATTAAAATGGAGAAAGTGAGAGTACGTTTTGCTCCAAGTCCTACAGGACCTTTGCATTTGGGAGGCGTAAGAACCGCGTTATATGATTATCTTTTTGCTAAAAACCAGGGTGGTGAATTTGTATTGAGAATTGAAGATACGGATACCGCAAGATATGTGGAAGGTGCAGAAGAATATATTGAAGAAGCATTGGAATGGTGCGGTATTATTCCGGATGAAAGCCCGACAAAGGGAGGAAAATTTGCTCCTTACAGACAATCCGAAAGAAGAGATATCTATGACCGGTACACAGAGCAAATCTTAAAAACGGATTATGCTTATCTCGCTTTCGATACTCCTGAAGAACTGGATGCCATCCGTGCAGAATATGAAGCAAAAGGAGATGTTTTCTCTTATGATAATAAGACAAGAAACCGTTTGAGAAACAGCCTTGCTCTTTCTGAAGAAGAAGTTCAAAAGCTTCTGGATGAAAAAACTCCGTATGTGGTAAGATTTAAAATGCCGGTGGACAGAACCTTAAACCTTGAAGATATCATCCGAGGAAAGTTCTCTGTAAACACCAATACCTTAGATGACAAAGTTTTGGTAAAAAATGATGGAATGCCGACTTACCATTTTGCCAACATCATTGATGATCATGAAATGGAAATCTCCCATGTCATTCGTGGCGAAGAATGGCTGCCGTCTTTAGGATTACATACCTTATTATATGAAGCGATGGGTTGGGAAGCCCCTCAATTTGCACACCTTTCTCTGATCCTGAAGCCTGAAGGAAAAGGAAAACTAAGCAAAAGGGACGGCGATAAATTCGGATTCCCGGTATTTCCATTGGATTTTAAAGATCCTGCAACAGGAATTATTTCCAAAGGATACAGAGAAAACGGTTACCTTCCGGAAGCTTTCATCAATATGGTGGCTTTATTAGGATGGTCTCCTGCAGATGACAAGGAAATTCTCTCCATTGAAGAAATGGCCAAAGAATTTGATCTTCATAAAGTTCATAAAGCAGGGGCAAGATTCAGTAAGGAAAAAGCAGAATGGTTCAATCACCAGTACATCCAGATGAAGTCTGATGAAGAATTGCTTCAAATTTTGAAAAACTCGGATCTTAATTTATCAGCCGTTGAAGATGAAAAGCTTTTAAAAGTAATTCATTTGATGAAGGAAAGAGCTACTTTCCCGAAAGACATTTATGAAAACGGCAAGTTTTTCTTTGAAGCACCAGCTTCTTATGACGAGAAAGCGGCTAAAAAAGCATGGAATGAAGAAACGTCTGCTGTTTTAGGCGAACTGGCTTTCACATTAGAAAGTACAGATTTCAAAGCAGATACATTGAAACAGGCTGTTCATGATTTTGCTGAAAACAAAGGATTGGGAATGGGGAAAGTAATGATGCCTTTACGTTTATCTTTAGTAGGCGAGCTTAAAGGACCGGACGTACCGGATATTTTAGAAATCGTTGGAAAAGAAGACAGTATCGCCAGAATACACAATGCTATAAATAATTTTAAATAAGGTTTCATTAATTTTTCATAAATTTGAAAGATTTAATTTACTTCAAGAAATGGAATATTTAAGTTTCGAACTTCCTATCAAAGAATTAATGGATCAATACCAGACATGTTCTTTAGTAGGAGAAGAAAGTGGTGTTGATGTAAAATTAGCATGCAGCCAGATAGAGGATAAGATTGTAGAAAAGAAAAAAGAGATCTATGAGAATCTTACTCCTTGGCAAAGAGTACAATTATCTCGTCACCCGGACCGTCCATATACTTTGGATTACATCAACGGAATGGTAGACAAAGGCAGCTTCTTAGAACTTCACGGAGACAGAAATTTTGCTGATGACCCGGCAATGATTGGTGGTTTGGCTACTCTTGACGGTCAGAAAGTAATGATCATAGGAACTCAAAAAGGGAGAACAACCAAAGAAAGACAGCACAGAAGATTCGGGATGCCAAATCCTGAAGGATACAGAAAAGCTTTAAGATTAATGAAGCTTGCTGAAAAATTCAATATTCCGGTAGTCACTTTAGTAGATACACCGGGAGCATATCCTGGATTGGAAGCGGAAGAAAGAGGACAGGGAGAAGCTATTGCAAGAAACATTTTCGAAATGGTTCAGCTTAAAACCCCGATCTTCACTTATATTATTGGAGAAGGGGCAAGTGGAGGAGCACTAGGAATTGGTGTAGGAAATAAAGTATATATGCTGGAGAACACATGGTATACTGTAATTGCACCGGAAAGCTGCTCATCTATCCTATGGAGAAACTGGGATCATAAAGAGGATGCAGCCAATGCATTGAATCTGACTCCAAAAGATGCTTTAAGAGAAAAATTCATTGACGGAATTATTGAGGAACCGCTTGGTGGAGCTCATTACGATCCGGAAACAACTTATTTGAACCTTAAAAATTCAATCTTACAAAACATTAAGGCCTTCTCTAAGTTCACAGGACAGGAACTTGAAACCCAAAGACAAGAAAAATTTATTGCCATGGGGCAGTTTAAAGGATAAAAATAAAACCGGTTAAGAAAAATTCTTAACCGGTTTTTTTAACTCTTATCTTCTATTTAATCTTCTCTCACGTTCAATTCAATTTCGATATCCTTATTGATTTTCTTCAGTGAAGAATATTTGGCATCACAAACCATGGTAGTCAGAATATAATCGCCTTTGTCAATCAAAATGAAGTTTTGGCCGTGGGCAGGAACATCCAGGTTGTAATATTTTTTACCGCTTATTTTAACGATCAGGTTACATTTTGATTTGTTCTTGATATTAATATAAGCTTCTTTATCCATCGGATCATTATTAAAGATATGGGTCAGCATCGCTGCGGTCTTTTTGTTTTTCTCGCTGGGCTCAGACTTTTTGCTTGCCGTTCCCACGCTTGCATAATTCACGGTTCTTTCAGGGGTGGTACTTTTAGTATTGGAAGCTATCGTTTTGGAATTATTCAATTCGTTATTATTAACCATTTTTTCCACTTCCTTTTTACTCATTGGAGTAATCGTCGGCTTTGCTTCGGGAGAATTATCCGCCATGATGATATCCATGAGCTTTCGCTTAAAATAGTCGGTTTTCGGGTGATTAGGATTTTGTTTCAGGAATCCGGCAATCACTCTTGCTTCCTTACTAATTTCTGCATCATTTTCCGTGTAGATGATCATCGTTTCCTTTTCTACTACAGCTTTCGGCTTGGCCTTTTTCTTTTTTTGAGAAAAGCCGAGACAAAATATGCATAAAAATATGAGAAGAAATATTTTTTTCATTAACTAAACATTAAAAAATTTATTAAACAACTAAATAACGTGAAAAGTCATTTTTTAGTTTATCATTAAAATCATTATCTTTGCACTGCTCAAAAATAAACTAAAAATTAATACTAAGTTTTAAATAAAAAAATAATAATATTATGTCTTATACACCAGCTGCTGCAGACGTAGCAAAATTAAGAAACACAACAGGTGCAGGTATGATGGACTGCAAAAAAGCTTTAGTTGAAGCTGAAGGAGATTTCGAGAAAGCAATCGAGATCCTTAGAAAAAAAGGACAGAAAGTTGCTGCGAACAGAGCTGACAGAGAATCTACTGAAGGAGCAGTTATCGCCAGAGTAAATGAGGACAACACGTTAGGAGCAATTATCTCTTTAAATTGTGAAACTGACTTCGTTGCTAAAAATGAAGCGTTCATCGAGTTGGCTTATGAATTGGCTGAAATGGCTATCGTAGCGGCTAACAAAGAAGAGCTTTTAGCTACTGATTTCCACGGAATTACTGTTGCTGAAAAATTAGTTGAGCAAACTGGAGTTATCGGTGAGAAAATCGAGATCGGTGCATTCGAAAGAATCGAAGGACCTTTCTTAGGAGCGTATATCCACGCCGGAAACAAAATTGCTGCCATCACATCCCTTTCTGCTAAAGTAGACGGTGCTGATGAAGCTGCTAAAGCTGTTTCTATGCAGGTTGCTGCGATGAACCCGATCGCTCTTGATGAAACTGCTGTTTCTCAGGAAACAATCGATAAAGAATTAGAAATCGAAAGAGAACTGTTAACTAAAGAAGGAAAACCTGCTAACATTATCGAGAACATCTTGAAAGGGAAAATGCAGAAATTCTACAAAGAGAACACTTTGGTACACCAAGCCTTCATTAAAGACGGAAACCAATCTGTGGCTGATTATGTAAAATCTGTAAACGGAGATCTTAAAGTTACAGGATTTATCAGAGTAAGCTTAGCTTAATCAAATAATTTTATCCAATATATAGTCCCGATGAATTTTCATCGGGATTTTTTATGCTCAGGAATTTCATATGCATAATCTGAAGCATATTAAGATTTCCGAATATTAATTTTTTGTGAATAAAATTTAGGAATATCACAATACAAATAATCTACAATTATCTTATAAATTTTTATATAAAAGTTTGATTATTAATGCTTACATTTGCTGCCCTTATAAGAACACATGAAAAAAATTCTATCGATTGTTTTTACAGTTTTTTATTTATTCATAAATGCTCAATTAGATACTGATCATTGGTTTGCTCCCATGTCTGCAAGATCGGGAATTAACGGGCTTGAAAGTTATCTGTATCTCTCCACTAATGAAACCACACCGTTTTCGGTGCAGATTTATAACAATAATACTTTGTTTTCTACGGTGCAGATCGCTAAAGGAAGTCCTGCACAGGTCAACATTCCAAGTAATTTCCTCTTGGCAACAAATCAGTCTGATCTGTTTACTCCCAACACCATGGGATTATATGTAAAAGGACCAAAAAAGTTTTTCGCCAATTACAGGTTTTCAGTAACCAATCATGCCGAGATCATTACCTCAAAAGGTTTAGCCGGTCTTGGAACCACTTTTTATGCCGCCATGGCTCCTATTACAGGGACTGCTTTTTACGTGAATTCAACGATCGGGATTACAGCGACCGAAGATAACACCACCGTTGTGGTTTCAGATTACAACCCGAATGTTATTTTCTCTGACGGAACCTCCACTCCTACCAAAACATTTACCCTTAACAAGGGACAATCATATATTATCGATGCCGTAAGTACAGATAGCTTCAATAACCTGGACGGATTAGTAGGCGCTAAAATCGTAGCAACAAAACCCATTTCGGTAACCAACGGAAATTTCAACGGAATTTACACCAATCTGAATCTTACCAACAATGACATCCTGATGGATCAGGCCGTTCCCATAGAAAGGTTAGGAAAAGATTTCGTAGTAGTAAAAGGAAAAGGATCCATTTCTTCGGAAATGGAAAGAGCGCTCATCATTGCCACTGAAGATAACACTCCTATTACCATCAATGGAGCAGCTACAGGAACCAGTCTCAATGCCGGAGAATACTATATGGTGCCGAGTTCAAGCTATATCAATCAGGGAGGAGGAAATTACAACATGAGCATTTCCTCCACGAAAAATATTTATGTTTATCAATTGTTAGCCGGTGTTTCCGGAGGTAATGAATATCCTACCGGTGGTTTCAATTTCATTCCGCCTTTAAGTTGTTTCCTGCCTAATAAAATAGATGAGATAGGATATATTAATATCATCGGATCCCAGACATTCAATACAAAACTGAATATCATCACCCAAACCGGAGCAGCAGTTACATTAAACGGAAATCCGATTCCTGCCGGGAACGGGCCATATCCCGTAACTGGAAATCCGAACTGGGTAAATTATTCCATTCCGGATGTAACAGGGGATATTACCATAAATTCTACAAAATCTGTCACTGCAGGAATTGCCGCAGGCAGTGGTGCTGTGGGCTACGGAGGTTATTTTGCAGGTTTCTCATCTGTTCCGGCCATTTCCAAGACGGGAGACTGCTATACCGGGGTCATACTTCAGGTAGATAACACATATGATGCTTATCAATGGTATTTAAATGGCAATCCGATTCCGGGAGCGACTTCATATTTCATCAATCCGGAATTATACGGAGCCGGAGTCTATACGTGCTTAATTACCAAAAACAACTGCGAATCCAAACTTACGAATCCTTATCATTATACGTTATGTCCTCCTATTACAACAACGACTTTTGACATCGGTTCTTGTAATACGAAAGTGATTTCGCCGGTTTTCACGGCGTCCAACCAAACAATCGTTCCTTCTCATACAAGCATTATCGCACCACCGACTTCAGGAACCGCCACTGTAAATCCAACAACAGGACAAATTATTTATACTCCGAATACAGGACTCACTACTGACACTACAGATTCTTTTGTATATTATGTGGAGGGAAATGGCAATCCTGCTGATTTCGAATATTTTAAAATTAATATTAACATTGATGTTTTACAGGTGAATAATGCTACTTTAACATCTTGTACCGATGCCAACGGTAATGGAACATTTAATCTGACCAGTACAATTGTTACTCCTGATACCGGAACTACGGTTACTTATTTTACCAATGCCAATTTAACCGGACAGATTGCTGCTCCGGCCACTTATACAGGTCCGGCAGGAACCGTCTATGCGAATGTAACTTCATCTTTCGGATGTTCTAAAACTGCTCAAATAGTATTAACAACCAATTCGGCACCCAATATTAATGTCAATAACTTTAATGCCAATCTTTGTGATGATAATTTTGATGGAATTATTAACGTCAATTTTGCAAGCATCACCCCACAAATCGTAAATAACTCCGCGAGCTTTAGTGTAAGATATTATCTTGTGCAAGCGGATGCCAATGCGGGAAATAATAATACATTACCTGTGAACTGGACTTATACTGCCAATACAACGGTTTATGTAAGAGTAGATCCAACGGTTCCTAATGAATGTCCTACTGTTTTTGGACAGATCAATTTCAAGATCGGAAATAAAATTACTTTATTAAGCGATAATGTAAGTACCAACGTCTGTGATAATGACATCAGCGGTTCAGAAAATATCAATCTTAATGATTATAAAGGTCTTTTCACGGCAGATCCGAATGTAACGTTAACCTTTTACACAACATTGGCCAATGCACAAGCGGCAACCAATGCAATTCCTCCTTCACAAATCCTGCAAACAACCAATACCTATTATGTAAGGTTTGTGAGTACTACAGAATGTCCTAATACAGGGGTTTTAACCTTAACTCTAAAGTCTCCTAAAAAATCAGATACTCTGCATGATAAGGTAATATGCCCGGGTGAAAAAGTGACTCTTGATCCGGGTGCAGGATTTACTTCATACCTATGGAGTACGGGAGCAACAACACAAACAATAGCGGTGGGAGCAGGAAATTATCATGTAGATTTAGGATTTAACGGGTGTGTTTACCGTCAATATGTAAATGTGACTGTAGCACAAGTTCCTACCATTACCCGCATTGAAACATCGGGTTCCAATGCAACCATCCATGTTTCCGGCGGAACACCTCCTTATCAATACTCCTTAAACGGGATTGATTACCAGGCTTCCAATGTATTTATAGGACTTTCAAGAGGCATCCATAAAGTATATGTACTAGGAGCCGATGGCTGTATGCCTGTTACCAAAGAATTCTTGATTTTAAATCTTATCAATGCCATTACACCTAATGGCGATGGCATCAATGATGTATTGAATTATTCTGATTTAAGAATTAAACAGGATGTGAACATTGAGGTTGTTGACCGATATGGCGCTCTCGTTTACAGATCTTCTGATAAAAATTATACCTGGGATGGAATGTCTGGTGGAAGAAGCCTTCCTACCGGAACTTACTGGTATTTATTAAGATGGACAGAGCCTGACACAAAATTACCAGTTTCATACTCCGGCTGGCTTTTAATTAAGAATAGAGAGTAATTTTTTAATTTTCTTTAGAATTTATTAAGAATATTTCAAATATTATTTTAATTTTGTAGAAATCCTAATTCCACACTTATGAAAAGATTTCTACTTAGTTTAGTATTAGTTTTTTTAACAATTAATACGCTCTTTGCTCAGAGGGATACAGAACATTGGATTGCGCCGTACTATACGTCTGCAGGTAGTTATACCAACACCATCTATCTGTCCACAGATTCTACAGTTCCTTTTGAAGTAAAGATTTATACCAATAATACTCAGATTACAACCCCAGCACCGATTATTATCAGCAAAGGGAGCCCTCAAAGCTATACCGTTACTGCTACGGATATAGCAGGGACTAGTACTACAGATGCATTCCAGGTAATCGGTAAAGGTTTATATCTTAAAGCAGATAAGCCTTTTTACTGTAGCTTAAGAATGGCCAATGGTTCTCATGGTGAAATTGTAACGAGTAAAGGGAAAGCTGGTATTGGTAAGACATTCCATGTTGCGGCAAGTCCTAATTCTTCAGGATCAGGGTATAACTTTACAGCAGGAGTTCTTGCTACGGAGGATAATACAACTGTAACTGTATCGTGGGCAACTCCAGGATTAGTATTCGTTGGAGGGACTCCTACAGGTAATACTCATACTTTTGTTTTAAATAAGGGTAAATCTTTCCTTTTTACAGGAACTACGGCTACAGCAGCAAATGCTTCGGGGTTCATCGGAGCAAAAGTAGTATCTGACAAACCTGTAACGCTTACTAACGGAAGCGTAAATGGTAACTTTGGGGCCGGAGGATCTTCAGGATCTGATGCCATTCTGGACCAGTCAGTTCCTGTTGAAAGACTAGGGAATACATTTGCCATGGTAAAAACCAAGTCAACAGATCCAAGTGAAAACATGGAAGGTGGACTTGTTGTAGCCACAGAAGACAACACTCAGATTTTTGTTAATGGTTCCACTACACCTTTAGCAACAATCAATGCCGGACAATGGTATAGAATCAATGAGACTAACTATGTTGAACAGACAGCAGGAAGCGGCCATTTCAACATGTTTATTTCTACTTCAAAGAATGTATACTTATACCAATTAGTAGGAGTAGGAACAGAAAATAACACAGGAGGTTTCAACTATATTCCACCATTGAACTGTTTCTTACCTAGAAAAATTGATGAGATCGGTAAAATCAATGAAATGCCAGGCTCTAGCGGTAGCATTTCTCTGAAACTTAATATCCTTACAGAGACAGGAGCGGTCGTTTTAGTAAACGGTGTTGCTCCAACTGCCGCACAAGGACCTTATCCACTAACAGGTAATACCCAATGGCAAACGTATGCTATAGAAAACATAACCGGAAACCTTACCATTACCTCTACCAAAGCTGTAACAGCAGGTATCAACGGAGGATATAGTACTGCAGGATATGGCGGTTATTTTGCAGGTTTCTCTTCAATCCCGGTAATCGCTAAGAAAACAGGAGAATGTGTTCCCGGAATTACTCTGGAAGTAGATGACGGATATGAAACTTATCAATGGCAATTAAACGGAGCAGCGATCCCGGGTGCCACTACACCTACCTATACCCCTACACAGGCAGGTAATTATACGGTGAAAGTAACAATGGGAACATGTCAGGCTGCAGTTACGCCAATCTATAAAGTATATACCTGTTTAAAGAAGACAACAACTGCATTAAACATTTGTGCTACAAAAGTTATCACACCGGCATTCTCATCTTCAACACAAACTCCGGTACCAAGTACCGTAACAATAATTACACCTCCAGCACATGGTACTGCTACTTTAAATCCTGTGACCGGTGCTATCACTTATGTTCCTAATACAAACTATTTAGGTTCTGATCAGATTGTTTATCAATTCTGTGGCAATGCTGCTGAATTTATTGACTGTGAGCAGATCACTTTAAATCTGACAGTAGTACCTTTTGTAGTAAAAGACGCAATAATAAAAGCCTGCCAGTATGATAATGATCCTGCGGCTTTATTTGACCTTACCACAGCCAATATCATCGACTCTGTACCTGGTGTAACTGTTATCAAGAAGTTTTATCCTAGTATGATTGATCTGAATGCGGGATCTAATCAGATCATGGATCCGGAGCACTATGCTTCAGCAGGTGGCTTTGTATATGTAAAAGTAACTACAAACGAAGGATGTTCCGCTATTGCAAAAATTGAACTGATTGCCATTCCTATCAAAAAGTCTCCTCTTCTGGTGGATCAATATATCTGTATTGATGACAGAACAACGCTGAATGCAGGGCCTGGCTATAACTCGTATGAGTGGAATACAGGAGCTACGACACCTTCTATTCAGGGAGTTGGAGTTGGAGAATATTGGGTTATTCTTGAAAACAACGGATGTTCCATCAAGCAATTTGTACATGTAAGAAAATCTCAGGACCCTGTGATTACGGAAATCCAGATTACAAATAATTCAGCAACTGTAATTGCAACCGGAGGTAAAGCTCCTTATAAATTTGCTGTTGACGGAACAACCAACTGGCAGGATTCTAACGTATTCAATAACCTTTCAAGAGGTCAGCATACATTCTATGTAAAAGATGCTTACGATTGTACTCCTATCTCAGTTGAAATCACGGTGCCAAACCTTCTTAATGCTATCACTCCAAACGGGGATAATGTAAATGACTTTATAGATTACAGCGAACTATCATATAAAAATGATCTTAGCTTCATGATCTATGACAGATATGGCAATAAGGTATTCACTGGAGACAGGTTTAACAACTATAAGTGGGACGGAAGACATTCAAACAAGAAAATTCTTACCGGAACATATTGGTATCATATTAACTGGACTGAGCCAAACGCTGAAAAGACACCAATTAAGTACACTGGTTGGATCTTGGTGAAGAACAGAGAATAAATTTTTTCTAAAAAAATTAAAAACCACGATAATAAAAATCGTGGTTTTTTGTTTTATTAATACTTTTTAATTTTTTTTTGAAAATTATTTTTAACATTATATGAAATATTCTAGTATTTTTGCATAAATCCTAAATTCCACGCATATGAAAAAATTTCTACTATCTTTTGTATTAATTTTACTAGCATGCAACACATTATTTGCCCAAAGAGATACAGATCATTGGTTCGCGCCATATTATGCATCTACCACAGGTTATAATCATGCGTTGTATTTTTCAACAGATTCTACCACACCTTTTGAGGTGAAAATTTACAGCAATAACACTCAAATTGGAGCTGTAACAATTAGCAAAGGAGCTCCGCAATCATTTACTTTAGGGGGTGCCTTTATCCAAACTACTTCCGCATCAAGTGCAGCGACTCCAGCCAATGTAGGAGTTTACACTAAAGGAGATAAGCCTTACTTCTGTAGTTTAAGAATCGCTCAAAGTGCGCACGGAGAAATTGTAACCAGTAAAGGAAAAGCCGGAATCGGAACAAAGTTCTATGCCGCTGCCACACCTTTGATGTATAGCTCTACTGCCAATAATTTCACAACCGGAATTATGGCCACTGAAGATAATACTACCGTTACGGTTTCCGGCTATGATCCGAATGTACAATTCATTAATGTACCTACTCCAACACCTTTAACTCTTACGGTAACCCTGAATAAAGGGCAATCCTATATTTTAGCAGGTTTATCAAACATTGTAGCCAACCAGACAGGGTTCATAGGAGCTAAAATTGAATCGAACAAGCCTGTTTCCGTTACCAATGGTAATGCCAACGGATTCTATGCAACCGGTTCTAATGATGGTTCCGACCTTATCATGGACCAATCTGTACCTACTGACCGTCTCGGAAATGAGTTTGCCATGGTAAAGAGTATTTCTACGAGTACCGGGAATATGGAAGGTGGAATTATTGTAGCCACAGATAATAATACTGAAATTTATATCAACAATGGTACTACTCCTGTTGCCACCATCAATGAAGGGGATTATTACAGAATCTTAGCCAATGCATATGCTACGCAGGCAGGCGGACATTCAAATATGTATATACGTACAACTAAGAATGTATATTTATACCAATTAATTGGTTCCGGTTCTGCTAATAATACGGGAGGTTATAATTATATCCCACCATTGAACTGTTTCCTGCCTAGAAAAATTGATGAGATTGGTAAGATCAATGAAATGCCGACCATTGGATCATCTATAACATTAAAGCTTAATATTCTAACGGAAGCCGGTGCTGCTGTAACCGTGAATGGAGTAACTCCTACGGCTGCCCAAGGACCTTTCCCTCTTACCGGGAATAACCAATGGGTTACTTATGCCATCCAGGGAATTACCGGAAACGTTGCCGTAACATCCACTAAAGCTGTTACTGCGGGTATTAACGGAGGATATAGTACAGCAGGTTATGGTGGTTACTTCGCCGGATTCTCTTCTATTCCGTTAATTTCTAAGCAAACAGGAGAATGTATTCCCGGTATTGTATTAGAAGTGGATGACAGTTATGATACCTATCAGTGGTTCCTGAACGGAAACCCTATTCCGGGAGCAACAACCAATTCTTATACTCCTACACAGGCAGGTAATTATACAGCAAGAATTACAGTAGGAAGCTGCCCTCCTGCAATAACGCCTGTATATAAAGTGTTCACTTGTTTGTTTGAAAGCACAAAAACTCTTACCGTTTGTGAAGGTTACCAGACTATTGTTCCTGAGTTCAGTAGCTCTACCCAAACTTATGTTCCCGGAACCGTAACTATTGTAACGCCTCCAACTAATGGTACAGCAACATTAGACCCGGTAACCGGTGCTATCAACTATACTCCGAACTTCGGATATTTCGGACCGGATTCCATGGTATATAAATTCTGTGGTAATGCACCGGAATTCATCGATTGTGAGCAGATTACGTTAAACCTGACGGTTTCTAAGAGTCCTGTTGTTAATAATGCAAGTATAAGATCTTGTTATATTGAATCAAATCCTGCAACAGCATTATTCAATCTTACTGTAGCTACAGTAACTTCAGAACCTGGAGTAACCAAAGAATATTATCCATCTCCTACAGATGCAGTTAATGGAACGAACCAGATTACAAACCCTAGCAACTATATTGCACCTACCGGTGTTGCTTACGTAAAAGTGATCAATGCGAACGGATGTTATAAAGTAGCAGAAATTACACTTACAGTTTTACCTCCTGTAAAATCTACCGTATTAGAAGATAAAATTATCTGTATGGAAGATACTACAACCCTGGATGCAGGGCCAGGATTTGTATCTTACTTATGGAGTACGGGAGCGACTACGCAGTCTATCAACAATGTAGGAGTAGGAACCTATTGGGTAAAATTAAAGACAGGGGAATGTTTCACTACTCAGACAGTAAAAGTTTATCCGGCAGATCAGCCTGTTATTTCAAACATTGATATTTCAAATACTACGATAACGGTAACTGCGGTTGGAGGAACGGCTCCTTACAAATACTCAATTGATAATATTAACTGGCAGGATTCTAATGTATTTACAGATGTTGCAAGAGGAGAGGTTAAAGTATATGTAAAAGATGCCTATGATTGTGAGCCAATAGATGTTGCGATTACCATTCCAAACCTGATCAATGTAATTACTCCGAACGAAGATGGTATTAATGATTTTGTGGATTATTCTGCATTGGCGACAAAGAATAATTTAGTATTCAATATTTTCGACAGATATGGTAGCAAAATTTATCAGGCTGATAAATCAAACGGCTATAAGTGGAACGGAACATCTAACGGAACCAAAAGAGTACCAACAGGAAATTATTGGTTCGAAATCGGATGGAATGAACCGAACAGCAAACAAACGCCAATAAAATTCACTGGCTGGATTTTAGTGAAAAACAGAGAATAATACTCAGTATAGCTCTTACAAAAAACCACGATTATATAATCGTGGTTTTTTTATTGTTTTTTCAAGCAATTAATACTTTTTATTATTAAATTTGTGATAAAAGCCAGTCCTAAATGAAGAAAATTCTATCTTTTTTATTTATACTTTATATTTTCAGTTCCACTTTTGCACAATTGGACCGTGAACACTGGTTTGCCCCGATGGTAGACAGAACTAATAACCCCAATCCTTATCAGAAACTTTATTTATCTACTAACAGAACAACGCCTTTTCCGGTAAGTATCTATAACAATAATGTTCTGATTGGGACTGTAATCATTAGTAAGAATAACCCTCAAAAATTTGATGTATTAAGAGATTATATTATCACTACACAACAAACAGATTTATTCACCCCAACCTCCAAAGGACTTTATCTGAAAGCAGAGTTTCCATTCTATGCCAATTTGAGGTTCTCCGTATTTAATCACGCAGAAATCATTACTTCAAAAGGAATTCCTTCCACGGGAAAAAATTTCTATGCCGCCCATGCTCCTATTACAGTCAGCAACGGCATTCTCAATTTTATGACAAGTGTTTTGGCAACGGAAGACAACACCACCGTTACCGTTTCCGGATATAAGCCCGCCGTTCAATTCTCAAACGGGACAACAGGAACAACCAACCCAACAATGACGTTCACCTTAAATAAAGGGCAATCCTACATTATCGACGGCATTGGAAATATTACAGGAAATTTTGATGGCTTTATCGGCGCAAAAATTACAGCAAATAAACCCGTCAATATTACAAATGGAAATTTTAATGGCCAATATGCCGGAAATTTTGCCACAAGCTCAGACATCCTGATGGATCAGGCAGTACCCGTTGAAAGACTGGGAACTGAATTCGCCCTGGTGAAAGGAAATGGAAACATCGGTTCCAATATGGAAGGAGCATTAGTAATTGCCACAGAAGACAATACCCAAGTGTTTGTAAACAATGAAATTCCTCCTGTTGCGACTTTAAATACAGGGCAGTATTTTGTAGTCCCTGACTCCAAGTTTCTCCTGCAGGGAACTACCGGGCATTATAATTTATACATGAAAACTTCCAAAAATGCTTATGTATACCAGGTTCTTGCCGGAGCTGCAACTACCGGAAATGAAGTAGCTACCGGTGGATTTAATTTTATCCCTGCTTTAAATTGTTATTTGCCAAAACAGATCAACGAACTTGGCTTTATTGATGAAAATTTCGTTCACTCCAATAATAATCCTTCGGGAATCCTGAATATTCCGACAAAGCTCAATCTTATTACTGAAAAAGGAGCTATTGTTACCGTAAACGGTGGTGTTCCTCCGGCTTCAACCGGTCCTTTTAATATGACAGGAACCAACAATTGGGTAACTTACGGAATTCCGAATGTTTCAGGAAACATTACCGTAGTTTCCAGTAAAGCAATTACTGCCGGTATCAACGCCGGAAGTGATGCAGTGGGATACGGAGGATTCTTTGCCGGATTTCCGACTCAACCCGTAATCCTGAAATCGGGAGGAGATTGTGTTCCGGGAATTATACTTACGGTAGATCCTGTAATTTATGACACCTACCAATGGTATGTCAATGGTAGCTTAATCCCTGGAGCTACGGGAGCATCCTACACTCCTACCCAATCCGGTTATTATACCTGTTCAGTAACGATGGGAAGCTGTGCACCTTTAGTGACGGAGCAATTTAAGGTTTTAAATTGTACAAAACAGAGTACAGCTTCTTATAATGTATGTACTTCACAAACCATTACTCCTGCTTTTAGCAGTTCTACCCAGACTCCTGTTCCTTCAACGGTAGCCATAACCACGCAGCCTACTTTAGGAACAGCTGTTGTTAACCCTGCGACAGGAGTGATTACTTATACGGTTACCAATCCGGGAACTACGGGAACGGATACTTTTGTGTACTCATTCTGTGGTAACAATCCGGATTTCCCAGATTGCGAAACAGTGACCGTGACAATCAATATTCAGGCTATTCCTGTGCAAAATACTACAATCAATGCCTGTAATGTTAATGGGCAGGGAACTTTCAATCTGACTACAGCAAATGTTACCAGCAGCTCACCTGTAACTATTACTTATTACCCTACTTTAGCGGATGCACAAACTGAAAACCCTGCTGCACTCATAGCAACTCCTACAACATACACAGCTCCCAACGGAACTATTGTGTATGCAGTCGTAAAAAATAATTTGGGATGCAAAAGTATTGCCCAGATTACACTTAATCTGTATAATCTGGCAATTGTAGTTGATAATTACACCGGTGTTTTTTGTGATGATAATCTTGATGGTGTCATAAATATTATCCTATCCAATATTACTCCTATTGTTCTTAATAATCCCGGGTATTTTACCAATGTAAGATACTATGCCAACCTTACTGATGCTAATGCCGGAAATGCCAATACTCTTCCTAATAACTGGAGCTATACTGCGCCAACTACAATCTTCATCAGAGTAGATTCTCCTGACGGATGTGCCACTGTAATAAAACCTTTAAATTTCAGTATCGGAGCCAAAATCCCTTTAATTACCAGCTCCGTTGTTCAAAGCATCTGTGATAATGATCTGGACGGGATTTTATCTGTAGATTTGCTCCAATACATCAACCAATTCACTGCAGATCCTGGTGTAACTCCGAGCTTTCATGCCAGTCTTGCTGATGCTCAGAACGACATCAACCCTTTAGTGAACCCTGTAAGTATCAATACTTCCCAAAATATTTATATCAGATTTGAAAAACCCGGTGTTTGTCCTGAAATAGGTACTCTTCGCATTAATATCAAAACACCTAAAAAATCAGATATTCTTACAGACCAGGAGATCTGTGCCAAAACAACTACGACTTTAGATGCCGGGCCAGGATTCCAAAGCTATTTATGGAGTACGGGAGCCACAACGCCTTCCATCTCGAATGTGGGTATAGGAAACTATTGGGTAGATCTTACGTTCAATGGTTGTGTGTACAGACAGAATGTAAGCGTCACAGAATCTCCCCTTCCGGCCATCATCTCTATTGAAATCAACGGCTCTACCGTGACCATTGGCGTAAGTGGAGGCAATCCGCCTTACCAATATTCTCTGGACGGAGTTACATGGCAGAATTCAGCCGTATTTTATAATGTACCGAGAGGCCCGCACATTGCTTATGTAAGAGATTCTAAAAATTGTGCTGTCATTGAAAAATCTTTCGTACTTATTAATCTGATCAATACCATTACCCCTAATGATGATGGGCATAATGATGATATCGATTATTCATCTTTAATGGACAACAATAATCTGGAATTTAGAGTATTCGACAGATACGGGGCAGAAATTTTCAGAGGAACTCCATCCAACAGATATACCTGGAACGGAAGAGTTGGAGGAAGACATGTGAACACAGCAACCTATTGGTATTTCATAAGCTGGACAGAATTCGGGACTAATATTACCGTAAAATATACAAGCTGGCTATTGGTAAAAAACAGAAATAACTAGGTTATCTATTGAAATCAGGAGGATTATAACATTCATTAACAATTAAGGAAAAAGTTTTAATATAATTTAACCACTGAAAAGTTATCTGAGTATGCATAAATTGGGGTATTCTGTGTAATTTTGCCCATTATATGAAGAAACTTATTACTCTTTTGCTATTGATTTTTCTGGCAAAGATCAATGCACAATTATACTCCGGCGAAGTGTTTCTAAGGGATAACTCCATACTGTATCTTAACCAGGTATATGTAACTAACCTTAATACCCAGAAAACTGTTTTAACGGATTATAACGGGAGTTTTACCATTCAGGCCAATGCAGGTGATATTATCCGTTTCACCTCCATCGTTACCGAAAGGAAAGACATTAAGCTTTCTCCCCAAATGTTGGGAAACCGGAATTTAATAGAGTTAAAAATTGCCTATCAGGAAATACAGGAAGTCGTACTCAGCAGATTTAAGCCCACAGGTAATTTAAGATATGATGTAAACTCTCTGAAGAAAGAAGATAAAGGATTAGCTATTAAAAAAGTTATAGGCCTTCCGGAACCTAAAGGCGACGGCACATCTCCTGAACTGCCTGTTGCAGGCTTAAGAGATGGTGGATTAACCTTAAGCATTGAAAGTATTTACGATATTTTATCCGGTGAACGCAAGAAAAAGCAGCGTTATATGGCTTATGAAAGAATGAACAGCTCTATCAGCCAGATCAAAAATTATCTCGGAAAAGATTACTTCCTGAAGTATAAGATCCCGGAAAATCTAATTGACAATTTTCTTCAGTTCGTTTATACCTCAGAGAATATACAGCCTTATGTTCTCGCAGGAAATTTTGAAGCTATAAAAATCCCGATCGAAAAGTATTTGCCTATTTACCAGAAGCGGCTTAGAAACTCCCATCTTCAGGAAGTTATAAACCAATAACTTAAATAAGGTGCTTTAAGAAGAAGAATAAAGAGTGTTTAAAGTATATTCTTTAGAAAAAAATGGAAAATATATTTTATTTTTATCTCACTTATAAGTGTTTAAAATAAAAACAAAATAATCTCGTTTAGAGGTAAACACTAATAACCAAAACACAATTAGAGAAAAAAAAGACTCTATTTTTTTAACTTAGATATTAGTGAATGAAAAAACTAGTTTTACTTTTTAGTACCGTCTTATTCTTTAATCTTTCTGCTCAGAAAAAGGATAAGGATTACAGTAATATTTTAAAAAGCAAAAACATCTACGAGATCAATGCTTTTCTGAGAGATGCCCACCCTGATGATCCACGCAGATCCGTGCTTAAGCCAAAAGTAATGGAAATGATGAAAGAATATATCAAAACGGCCCATCCAGCAGATCAAAAAGTAAAGCAGATGCAGGAAATGCTTGCTTTGCTAAAGAGAAGGCCTTCTACAAAAATTTCTTTTGATGAAATGAATGCCATTATCAAACAAAAGCAGATCGCTAAATATAAAGCCGAACTGGCAGCTAAGCAATCCACCGTACAATACACTCCGAGTAATGCACAGAATGTTTTTGTAGCCAATACTTCAGCTACTTCCAATGCTGCAGCTATCCCGGATGCCGAAGCCGAAGAATTCAATATGCTAATGAGTGTTTCTCCTATAGAACACAAAAATAAAACTGTGAAAATCCTGAATTCCCTATTTGATAACGATCCCACCAGTAAAGAATGCATCGTCCTTATCGAAAATAAATCCGATTGCAATATTATTGTGAGAATGGAAGGCGTTGGAAATACCAAGTACAGATTGGCCGTTCCTGCTCATAATGACAATTCTATTGTCGTAGAA